>JANODZ010000086.1:0-4548 GCA_031412935.1 Anaerolineales bacterium | reverse complement strand
CTTCGCGGCAGCGCGCTGCAATTGTCGCTGTCAACCAGTGGGATATGCTCAAAAACAAACAAAACTGAGTAGAGTTGGTTAATAAAAAGGTAATTTAATAAAAAAAGCAAACCCTTGGGGTTTGCTTTTTAAGAGGCGTCGAGGGGATTTGAACCCCTGATGAGGATTTTGCAGACCCTTGCCTTACCACTTGGCCACGACGCCATATTAAAGATTTTTATTTTACCGAAAATTATAACCGCTATATTTGAGCGGGCGATGGGATTCGAACCCACGACCTTCTCCTTGGCAAGGAGACGCTGTACCACTCAGCTACGCCCGCATTTCTTAGCCATACTTTTGCCGAGAGTGCCGAGACCCAGGATCGAACTGGGGACACCGCGATTTTCAGTCGCGTGCTCTACCAACTGAGCTATCTCGGCTAATGTATTTTTTGTTAAGCGACCGTGATTTTACACGTACTTATATGGATTGTCAAGAAAAGGATAAAACTCCATTGTAAATTGGTTTGTGCACCAATCTCCTTCTTGACTTTTTGTATCCATTTCGATATAATGTTAGGTCGCTGTCCAAGCAGGACAGGTAAATTGATTCATACCCCAGCCACAATCAGGAGAGAAGAATGGCGTCTTCTTTGCCACAAAAAACTTACGCACGAATTCCCGTAAAATTAGATCTCCCCAATTTAATAGAAGTACAACTTGATTCATTTGAAAGGCTCAAGAAGGAAGGCTTGAGCGATCTTTTTCATGAGATCTCGCCGATTGAGTCTTACAACAAAGGCATGAAGTTGTTCTTCCCAAGCCGCGGCCCCGAATCGCAACAGTGGGGACTCAAGTATTGGTTTGGTGAACCCAAGCATGGCATTGAAGAATGTGTTGAACGTGATTTAACATATGCCTGCCCATTGTATGTCTCTGTTCTTCTAGCCGGCCCGGATGTTCCAGAGCCGATCAAACAAGACATTTTCCTCGGCGATTTTCCAGAGATGACCGACAAAGGCACTTTCATTATTAATGGAACCGAGCGTGTCGTAGTTTCCCAGTTGATTCGCTCGCCGGGTGTATATTTCGAAGCGCCTGCTGATCGCGCTACGGGACGTCCGCTTGCGATGGCAAAATTGATTCCCGATCGCGGCGCATGGATGGAATTTGAGACACGTAAATCAGATTATATTATCTTGAAGTTTAATCGCAAACGCACGGTTCCAATCACCGTGTTTTTGCGCGCTCTTGCAGCTGTAGACGATGGATTAAAAGACTCCCCCATTAAATTTGGCACCGACGAAGAGATTCTTTCCATTTTCAAGGATGTAGATAATAACCCCGAGCGAATGTTCATCGCCTCTTCGCTGAAGCAGGAACCGGATTGGAGTCTTTCCAATCAAACGATTCCCAATGCAGCCTTGATCGAATTTTTCAAAAAGATGCGTCCCGGTGATCCTGCAACGCTCGACAATGCGCGTCAGTTCCTTGAAGAGCAGCTATTTGACCAAAGACATTACGACCTGGAACGTGTCGGCCGTTATAAATTAAATCAAAAGCTGGACTTGAATATCCCCATTCCGCATCGCTCCGTTTCAAAGAATGATGTGATTCGTTTGATCCGCCGCATGATCCAGATTAACAACGGCGCTGAAAGACCCGATGATATTGATCATCTCGGTAATCGCCGTATCAAAACGGTGGGTGAGTTGATCCAAAACAAATTGCGTATTGGCTTGCGCCGCATGGAGCGTGTGATCAAGGAGCGTATGTCCATTCGTGATCAGGAACAACTTTCTCCTGTAACCTTGGTTAATATCCGCCCGGTAGTTGCTGCGTTACGCGAATTCTTTGGTTCATCGCAACTTTCACAGTTCATGGATCAAACCAATCCATTGGCTGAATTGCGTCACAAACGCACCCTTTCTGCATTAGGCCCCGGCGGTCTTCGCCGTGAACGCGCCGGCTTTGATGTCCGCGACGTACATCATTCACATTACGGCCGCATCTGCCCAATTGAAACCCCTGAAGGTCCAAACATCGGGCTGATTGGCCGTTTGGCTTCATTTGCCCGCGTAAATGAGTATGGGTTTATTGAAACACCCTATCGCAAAGTGTACAAATCATTCGCAGCTGATGATGAGCGTTTGGAAGGCCGTACTTTGCATGAAGACATTTACGATTCTAAAACTGAGGAATTGTTTTTCAAATCCGGCACCGTACTTGATGCCAAAGCCCTTAAGAAAATTGTTAAAATTGGGAATGATGTCAGTATTGTTCCTTATATATCCGATGAAATCGTTTATCTTTCTGCCGACGCGGAGGATAAATTTACGATCGCCCAGGCAAATGCCCAGTTAACAGAGAATATGGAGTTTTCTGGAGAACGCATTTCCTGCCGGTATCATTCCGGCTTTATGTTCTCAGGTTCGGCAAGCATTGACTATATGGACGTCGCCCCTCATCAAGTCGTCGGTATCAGCGCGGCGCTCATCCCATTTCTTGAGCATGACGATGCAAATCGCGCGCTCATGGGTTCCAACATGATGGCGCAGGCTGTTCCATTGGTGCGTCCTGAAATCCCGCTTGTTTCCACGGGCATGGAAGGTCATGCCGCGCTTGACTCGGGTCAGGTGATTGTCGCTGACGCGGATGGCGAAGTCGTTTCGGTAACCGGTTCAACGATCACGGTCAAAGAAAAGAAAACTGGAAATCATGTTTACCAACTTCGCAAATATCAGCGATCCAATCAAAGTACATGTATTGATCAACGCCCATCTGTTGTAAAGGGTCAGTTGATCAAAAAAGGCGATATTATCGCCGACTCTTCTTCCACGGATAGTGGTCAGCTGGCATTGGGTCAAAACGTAGTGGTCGCTTTCCTTTCGTGGGAGGGTGGCAACTTTGAAGATGCTATTTTACTCTCCGAGCGTCTTGTTCAAGACGATCGGTTTACCTCGGTTCACATTGAAAAACATGAGGTCGAAGCACGTGATACAAAACTCGGTCCTGAAGAGATCACTCGTGACATCCCCAATGTGGGTGATGACGCGATCAAAGACCTGGACGAGAATGGGATTATTCGCATCGGCGCAGAAGTTGGGCCGAATGATATTCTCGTTGGAAAGATCACACCAAAAGGTGAAAAAGAACTTACCCCTGAAGAACGCTTATTACGCGCCATTTTCGGTGAAAAATCCCGCGATGTAAAAGATACATCCCTGCGTATGCCTCACGGGGAACGCGGTAAAGTTGTGGATGTGAAAGTGTTCACGCGTGAAGATAATTCTGATCTTTCCGCTGGAGTGGAAATGATGGTGCGTGTTTCTGTTGCGCAGCGTCGTAAGATCACAGCCGGCGATAAAATGGCGGGTCGGCATGGTAATAAGGGCGTAGTTTCCAAGGTAGTGCCTGTCGAAGATATGCCTTATCTTGAAGACGGCACCCCAGTGGATCTCATCTTGAATCCTTTGGGTGTTCCCGGCCGTATGAATATTGGTCAGGTCTTGGAAGTGCATCTTGGTTGGGCAGCGAAACGCATGGGATTCCGTGCCATCACCCCGGTCTTCGACGGCGCCAGTGAAGAACAGATCGAAGCTGAACTTGCCCGCGCCTGGATCATGGATCAAGCCTGGAAAGAAGCCGTTGAACGCGCATGGGAATGGCTTAAGGAACAGGAATACGATCCTAATTCCATTGAAGATGATGATGAAGTCCGCCGTTTATATCTTGAGCATTGGCTCGGAAAACGCAAGTATGATGTTTATAGTTTAAACGATGCAGATTATGCGCGTCATGCGACAGCCAAAGAATGGTTGCGCGAAAAGGGATATTCCAACCCGGAAGAGATCCTGCTCGATGACCACGATGTAGCGAATCAAGATCCTGAAGTGGATGATATGACCGTGAAGGCTTGCCTGCGCTTGTGGATGGAAGTCAACGGGATTACACGCCGCGTCGCAGAAGATAAAGTCATCGATACAGCGCAGGAATTGGCGAAAGCGAAGGGCATTCCCCTGCCCATTCTAGGCAAACAAACCTTGCGTGACGGCAAGCTTGGTCTTCCTTACGATCAGCCGGTAACTGTTGGTGTAATGACCATTCTTAAACTTCATCACCTTGTAGAAGATAAGGTTCATGCCCGCTCGACCGGCCCATATAGTTTGGTTACGCAACAGCCGCTTGGTGGTAAGGCGCAGTTCGGCGGTCAACGCTTCGGTGAAATGGAAGTGTGGGCGCTTGAAGCATATGGCGCAGCGCATACGCTCCAGGAAATGCTGACCGTTAAGTCGGATGATGTTCAGGGCCGCGTAAATACATATGAAGCGATTGTGAAAGGTGAGCCGATCGAAGAGCCAAGTATCCCCGCCTCGTTCCGCGTCCTTGTAAAGGAATTGCAGTCACTGGGTCTCGCGGTCGAAGCGATCAACGAAAGCGGCGATATGGTCAAGTTCGGTAAGGATGATGAGAAGGCGCATCCGCCAAAACATGATACAGGCTTGCTGAGTCTCGGAGAGAATAGATCGGGAAAAAAGTAGAATTTCCCATTGACGCAACAGGTACG
>JANODZ010000085.1:0-3741 GCA_031412935.1 Anaerolineales bacterium | reverse complement strand
CCAACAAGGCGGGAGCCGCTCCGCGCGCGATTGGATAGACGAGCGAGAAATCATGGTCGCTGTAGGCGTTGCACAGCAAAATAAAATAGATCGCTTCGAGGATCATGCTAAGGATCGCAAAACCCCACATTGAACGCGGCGGCAAGCCTGTGAAGAAAATGAACCCCAACGAGAAGGCTCCGCTTAGAATGACCTGCCAGCCCATCGCGATATATTTTTCATCCGAACTCTTAAGTAGAAAATTCCATAAGGCGTGCATGGATGCGGAAAAGAAAAGCAAAATTAGCGCAGAAATCGGCATAATTAAAAAACCAATTAAACACAAAGGTCACAAAGGAACACGCAGGAGTACCTGTTCATTTATTAATCTTTGTGTACCGGGTGTCCTTTGTGTTAAAGAATTTAGATACAAGGATTATTTCATAAAATCGATCAGTTTTTGGTTTACTTCTGCGCTGGCGTCATGCTGCACCCAATGTGTGGATTTTTCGTAGAAGGTCAACTCGCCTTGATCGCACAATTCTATCGAGGGCTGTGCCATTTCAGAACTAAGCGCGGCATCACGCCTGCCCCATAACATTATTGTCGGAACAGATATGCGCCGCGCAGATGATTTCTTTCGACTAAACACGTAACGTAATCCACGGCGAAAAGCGGCGCGGTACCAGTTCAACATGCCTGTTAACGCGCCTTTTTGTGACCAGGCTTTTTTATATTCCACTACATCTGCTTCAGCGAAGGTGTTTTTGCGGCCCGAATGGGTCAGCATACGCGCCAGATATTTAAAATTATTTTTGCTCAAGATCCATTCTACATATAAAGGAATCTGAAAGAAGAATACATACCAGGATTTCATTCGCTGTGCCGAATTATTCGATACAAAATCCATCATAACATCAGGGTGCGGTACATTCAAGATGGCGAGTTTTTCCAGGCGTTCAGGGTGATTAATGGCAACTGTCCATGCGACGGCCGCGCCCCAGTCATGACCGACAAGTTTTGCTTTTTGTATGCCAAAATAATCCAACAAGCCAATAATATCCTTTGCGAGAATATCCACATCATAAGCGGATATGCTCTTTGGCTTATCAGATAAGTTGTATCCGCGCTGGTCCGGGACAATGACCCTAAATCCCGCATCCACCAGGGCCGGGATCTGATTCCTCCAGCCATAATGGAATTCTGGAAACCCGTGCAATAAAATGATCGCTGTTCCGTTTTCAGGTCCGTCGGTCATTACATGCAGGTTGATTTTATTTGTGGCAATGAATTGGCTTTGCATTTTGCAAGTATAACGTCAAGTTTTAATTTCAATACAACGGAATTCTTGCCCCGCTTAATTTATTGGCTTCGTCAGAAAATAAATAGGTCATCGCGGCGACGATCTCTGCCGCAGAAGTGCCTGTGCCTTTATTTTCAATATCAATTGCCTTCACTTGAATAATATTGGCGGTCACGCCTGATGGTTTGAGTTCTGCTGAAAGGCTCAAGACCATATTTTCCTGGGCCGCTTTTGCGGCGGTATACGCGCCAGATTTTCCAGGCGGAATTGGCACTGTGGATGCAGAGATAATGATCACACGTCCCCAGCCATTCGCGCTGAGAGAAGTTGAAAAAGATTTGAATAAATTAAATGTCGTGTGAACATGCTGGTTCAACATGAATTCAAGATCTTGAGCGGGGGTTTCCACAAAGGCTTTGCCGCCCGCCCAGCCGCCGACGAGATGGAATAAGGCGTGAACCCTGCCAAACTTGGAAACAACAGCCGCGGCTGAGTCATGAACCGCTTGTTTGTCGAGCAGGTCAATGGTTTGAGTGTAGAGTCTCTCTGCCGGCAGATTCAAATCAGCGCTGAGGGAATCCAATTTATTTTGATCTTTGGCAAGCAGTGCAATATTGTGGCCCAGCTCTGCAAATGTTTTTGCAACCAGGTTTCCCAACACACCTGTTGCGCCCGTGATGACAATTGTTTTTATCCCCTTTCCCGGAGGGGCAGGCTGAGGGCTATTCAAGGATCGACTCGATCTGTGATTCGGTCATGCCGTCCACAATCGCTTTATCCCCTTGTTCGGATAAATGTTCTTTGCCGTGAAAATCGATCAGATGGCCAGACTTGGCGGCTTTGGTTTCAAGATAAAAACGATTGTGTTCGTTGCTCGGCAAAATATGCGCGATGCGCGAGTTGACTTTCACACCATACTGCCTGAGTTGATCTATTTTCTTCGGATTGTTGGTCATCAAATTAATGGATTGGATCTTGAGCGAATGCAGCATGTGCGCAGCAATGGCGTAATCGCGTTCGTCATCCCGGAAGCCGAGCGCGAGGTTCGCTTCAACGGTGTCAAGGCCCTGGTCCTGTAAACTATATGCGCGGATCTTGTTGGTCAGCCCAATGCCGCGGCCTTCCTGGCGCAGATACAAGACAATGCCTTTATCCATCCCGCCAATTTTCTTTAATGCAGCTTCAAGCTGGTCGCGGCAATCACAGCGCAATGAGCCGATCACATCACCGGTCAAACATTCAGAATGTAAACGCACCGGCACATCGGCGGAATCAAATACTTCCCCTTTGAGAATGGCAACATGTTCCTTATCGTCGCGGTTGTTTGAAAATGCGACAATATGAAAATCACCAAAGCGCGACGGCAGTTCCGCGATCGCTTCAATGCGAACACAAATACCATCCCTGCCAACGCCTTCGCATTCGTGGTTGGAATTTTCATCCAACAATAGTTCAATTTGTTCGTGCGTAAATGTAGTCATAGTTTCCTCTTGTAGTGCAAATTGTCAATTTGGACTACGTTTTATAGCGCAACAAAATTCCGCCATCTTCCTGCGTTTCAACATTTATTAATTTCAACGCGATGGCATCGCTTCGAATCAACCCCAAACCATCTGCCAGGGTCGGGGCGGTCGCGCCGCCAAAGATCAGCGGGGCAAGATAGATGATCAATTCATCCACGAGACCGAGGCGCATCAGCTCAAAATTTATTGTCCCGCCGCCTTCGACCATCAGGTGATCCACGCCGATCTTTTTTAGCGTGTGCATCATCAAGGTCAAATTTACACGCGGCTCAGTGTGTACAAATATTTCCGGACCGCTGGCTTTCAACCCCGCGAGTTGGTCTTTAGATGTTTGATTTGTTGTAAATATTACCACCCGCGCAGGACCTGCTTTCAGAAAATCAGACTCAAGCGGGAGGTCTGCAACTGTGACCACTGCCACCTTGATCGGGTTAGGCGCCAGCCCGCGCTTGATTCTGCCCTCACGCAGCGCTTCGCTCTTAACGGTCAGCTTGGGCTGTTCATCAAGCAGTGTTCTCCCCCCGACGAGGATTCCATCCGCGGCGGCGCGTAATTCATCCACGCGAGTTTTATCATATGCGGATGAAATGGCGGACCCTTTGCGTTCAAAGGTATCTATCTTTCCATCGGCGGTCATGGCGATGTTGATGAAGGTGTAGGGGCGGTTCATGGTTGGAGTTGCAGGTTAAAAGGTACAGGTTGAAGGTTGCAGGTTGAAAAAAACTTTAAACGTGTAATCTTTAACTGAAGTCAATATGAACCCGAAAAATACTTCGCCATCAAATCACTGATGTCTGCGCTTGTATTCTGACGCACGACGGCAAAGAAATCATACGAGGTTACATGTGCGCGTGAAAAGCGCGAGGCATAATCCTTTAGAAAGCGGAAGAAGTGATCATCGCCCATGCGAATGCGCAGGTCTTCGATAAAATGTGC
>JANODZ010000084.1:0-4337 GCA_031412935.1 Anaerolineales bacterium | reverse complement strand
AGCTCTGGCGTGGTTTCAAAAATGAAGGAAACCTCATCGCCGACATCATAACCATCCGAAATAAGAGCAAGGTTCGCCGCGGCCGGGTCAAGAAAGATGCGGTTGATGGCGGTGCTGACATAATCCGCTGCGACCAGCGTTGGTGTTACCAACAAAATAATAATAACAAGTAAATTGATAAAAGACGAGATGCCTTTCTTATACTTCCTATAGTTGGAATTTTTTTTGTTCATAATATAAACCTCATTTACATATCTGATAAAGCGATCGATTTTCAAATCAACCAGTTTCGTTTTTTACATTCAAACCCTGACTAGAATCATGGGATTGGATTCCAGGAAAGATCTTGAAATTTAAAACACTTGTAATCAATTCATTTTACCGCCCCGCCCAGTGCAGGACAAGAATTTGTAATTCACAGAATTGTTAGCCAAAATCGCTTAAATGTCTACACAAACCCCCGGAAAAATTTCTCAAGATCCAATATTCAATTGAAAAACGAGGCGAGGGTGCGCAGACCATCCTTAAATATCCCCCACCAGCGAAAAATATAATAGGCGGGCAGCGCCCAGGAAGTCTTTAAATCATAGCGCCAGCGCATGTAGGCCGGGCTGGGGGCAATCAAAGCCAGGATCAACTTGAATCTCGCGCCCCAATTCAAAGCCAATAGTTTTTGGCGCTCTTCAAGAATATGGGTGGCGGGTTTATTTCGCAGAAATTCAACCCGCGGTTGATGGCGGTCTGTAAGTTCAGCCAGGCGTGCGCGGACAGCCCCCGGCACAGGCGTATCGAAATAGGAAATCGTTTGTGAAAGCGCGGCAGCCAGCGCAGAACCCCATTCAAATCTTGAGGCTTGAGAAAGTAGCAAATCCCATTCAATCCGCTGCCTATAAACGCGGATCATCTTATCGAGGTCATAATACCAGCGCAGGGGAGAAATTCTGCCGCCATGCTGTAACATGGCATGCGCAGCGCCATACAGAATCTGAGCGCAGGGAGTCAGCATCCGCAGGGATTCAAAAACCTGCGGCATGAAAGATGCGATCAAGGGTTCAGTTTGTTCCCAAAACCAATCGACCGGCGCGGCATATTCAAATGACTTATCCGCCACCAGGCTGGCGTGTATTTCGAGGATCACAGATCCCGAGCCGGTTTTTTGCAATAAAACATGATGGCTTAACAGGTCATCTAAACCCCTGACGGCCTCCGGCAGGGTCTGCTCGTACCCCAGCGATCTTGCAAGCTGAACAGCTTCATTTAATTTTTCTTTTGGCGCTAAAATATCCAGATCCCCCATCGGCCGTAATCCAATATCCGCGTAGATCGTCAACGCAAAACACGCGCCTTTTAATACCACGATCGGAATATGCGCTCTGTCAAATAGGTGTGCGAGACTCTCCAATTCATTTAATATTTTTTGGTTTTCTTTCCACGTTTGCGCATACATGCTTCGCAAAGAATAGCGGGCTGATTCAGGAAGGCGGGAAAATTTTTCAGCCCTGGAAAGGACCCAATATAAAAGCGGCGCCACACCTTCAGCCTGCGCTTTCGCCGACAACAAATCCCATTCCGCGGCTGAGATCAAATCAAGGTTTAGATCCTGGGTACGATCCGAAATGATCAGGCTCAGGAATTGGTTATCTATTTTTATGGACATATATTAACTCAAGTTGGTACCTTGAAATCAAATTGTTATTAACCAGGGCTTTTTTAACGCGAAGCCGCCAAGATATAATTGCATTTTCCTTTCCCGAAAGAGCGCCGGGACTATGTGCGACTCCGCGTCTTGGCGTTAAATTTTATGTAAATTCCGCAGGGTGGCAACTTGGGTTATATTAATTATTTTACACTCTTTAAATTTGAACACAAATGAAAGCCGGTTCATGCGCCGCCAGCCTCGACCGTCAGTGAGGGGAAGCGTATGAATTCATCAATTTGAATTATGTTTAGGCCGGGTTGTGTAACTTGTGCGCCAACTGACAAATATTATCGAACCCTTTGTCAATTAAATTTGTTATCTCCTGGGCTATTTCCAGATAGCTGTCAACCTGTTTGCCGTCCGGGTCTGTAATATCATAGGAAATGCCCGTTGCCACTTGTGCGAGCAGGAAAATACGATCTTTTAATTCAGGAAATTCCGCTCGCAGGGCTTCTTGATGGTTGATCTCCATCACAAGGGTCAGGTCAGATCGAGTGAGTAATTCACGATCGACGCAAGCTGCCTTGTGGGCATTTAAATCGAGTCCAAAATGATCGCTGATCCACCCGGGCGCGGGAAAGACAGACAAGCCCGGCTTAGCCCAGGTGCCGGCGCTGCCAACCTGCCAATCTTGAATATCAGTTTGCATGTGCAAACAACGCGAAAACCAGGCAGAGGCTATCGGTGAACGAAAACGATTGGCGGTACATATAAACAAAACAGACGGCATGTTTAGCTCCTTTTATCCTGAGGTTATTTCAAGGGTCTCAGGCGCGGAATCAGGAGAAAGTCGCCAACCAGAGGGCGGTCGCCCACGTTTGTCCATCCGTTGTAATATCTTAAATCAAGCGGATTAACCTTCAGACGTTTCGCTAAATCTTCAATCGAAATGCCCCTATCACTGGGCTTGACTTCAAACACCACAAAACCAGGCAGTTGAGTAACGTCATCAAAACCAACCGGAATGATGATCAGGGTGCCGTGATATCCCGGATTTGGCAGCAGGAAGTTTATGGATTCAATCGCCTCGACACTGGTGTTGTATTCAGCGGCAATCTGAGTCAATGTTTCCGTCTTCTCGACCGTGTGGATCATAAATTTGAGATCAGCGCCGATCAAGGCCTCTAATTGATGCTTTGACGAGCTACGGGTTGGAATAATGGTTGGGGCAATCGTTGGAAGTGGAGTCGTTGAACCTTCTGCCGCAAAAACAATTAGGGGCGCAAATGGCGCTAGCGATGGGGTAAATCTGACGCTGTGAGTTGGGTTGGTCAACTCATCGCCGGGATTGCGGGTCGTCATCTCTAAATCCGAAGGCAGGGTTTTGTTTCTAAATAATCCCCAAACCAAACCTGAACCAATGACAAATATCATCAGTGCAATCAAAGGATTGGCGCGGAGGTTTTTCCTCGCCAACTCTGAAGACTGCCCCGAAATTTGTAAATCCAACGGTAAAGCCATCTCTTGCTGGCTTAAATTCAACGGGCATTCACTTTGTCTTCCGCCCAAACAGAAATCCTGCTGGTGTTTAAAATTGGGAGTGGCCAGCGGCTTGCTGCGATGACAGGCATTCCAATTGGATGGAAACCCTAACGAGGTTGCAGCGTCATCCCTCAAACCCAGGGATGCGCATGCTTGATCGGGTTGGCTTGCACGATTCAAGTTAGCTGAACCTCAGCCACACAAAACAAGATCGAAGATTATTCATGATCTTTTTTTACTTTTAAACATGCTGCCCAACACGGAGCGGGTTGAAATTTTTTTTTGTTCAACTACTTTTTGTTCAACTGCGGATACTGGCTGCTGACCTTCCGGGTCTATATCGTTACTTCTCCTTAAATATTTATCGTTTTGCGAATAGTATGGTGAGTAATAGCGATAGCCTCCATAATAATAGCCGCTCTTGCGCGGGATGCGGTTAAAGACTGCGCCGACAATGTGCGCGCCCGCCCGGTCGAGCTGCTCACGCGTGGAAAGTGCGGCATCCTGATGTGTTTTACCGGGTTGAAGAACCAGTAGAACGCCATCCACTTTTGCGGCTAGAACCTGTGCGTCCGCTACCAGGGAGGGCGGGCTGTCGATCACAATCACATCCACGCGGCTGGAAATATCCGCAAGGATCTGGTCCATTTTATGAGAACCCAGCAGCTCCGCCGGGTTGGGAGGCAAACTGCCGGTGGTAATCACTGAAACCGTCAAATTGTTGGATAACGTCCATTCTTGCGTGACGTCTTTCAACTCGAGATTATTTCTAAACAGGTCGGTCATGCCCACGCGGTTCGGGACGCCTAAAAAGTGATGCACGCGCGGACGGCGCAAATCGCAATCCAGGAGCATGACGCGCTTGCCGCCCTGAGCGAAGATGGCCGCCAGATTCGTCGCAACCGTTGTTTTTCCATCCCCGGCTTCCGCGCCGGTTACGAGAATAATTTTTAATGGTTTATCCACCGACGCAAATTCTAAATTGGTTCTTAGAGAACGGAAGGCTTCCGCCACCGGCGAGCGCGGCTGTTTTGATACAAGAACATTCGCCTCACCAGTATCCTTTGACTCGATTTCGGCAATATACCCGATCAACGGCACGCCGATTAAACGGTCTACATCTTCCGGAACCTTTACCGTGTCATCCAAATATTCG
>JANODZ010000083.1:0-3245 GCA_031412935.1 Anaerolineales bacterium | reverse complement strand
GGATGTACCAGCGGGTCGCCGTAAATTTCACTGGTTGAGGCGAGCAGGAACTTTGCGTTTTGAATGCGCGCAAGTCCGAGGCAGTTATGTGTACCGAGCGCCCCGGCTTTCATGGTTTGAATGGGCAGGTTAAAGTAGCCTGATTTTGATTGTGGATTCGGGCTGGCGGGTGAAGCGAAATGCAGGATTGCATCCACCTTGCCGGGCACAAAAATATAATTTGATACATCGCGTTTATAAAAAGAAAATTTTTCATGGATTGCCAGATGGGCGATATTATCCGGGCTGCCCGTGATGAAATTGTCCATGCCGATGACTTCATGACCATCTTTTAGCAGATGGTCGCTAAGATGAGAGCCGAGAAACCCGGCTGCACCTGTAATTAATATTCTCATGATCCTTCCTCTTTTATGGTTGAATACCCGCCCAGCGAATACTCAAAAATGTCGGGTTGAAAGCCCAACCTACTTTGACATTTTATTTCCAATCTATTCCTGCGATCAGTCCGTCACCGGTGACCTGATAAGCTTTCTTGCTTCCACTATCTACGAGCCAAAGATTTCCCTGATAGGTTACTGAAATAAAATCACTTGTCTGTCCTTCAAGTGGTTTTGGAGACCAGACAGGAGTTTGGGGCTCTATGCCGCTTGCATCCTCTGGTGGAAAGAGGGTCTTGCTATTTGAACCATCCCGATCCATCACCATCAAGCGATAACGGCTTGTTTCACTTTGTTCAATAAAGATGGATTGTAAATACGCAATCTGATAATTTTTTCCCCTGCCATCCCACCTTGCCGCTGATGCGCTTGGATAGGAGAACATGCCGGCCGAGTCGATGATGGATACAGTCGCGTTATTTTCGAAAGACGTGGCTGAGAGATTGTAAAAAGGAGACTCCTCGTTAATGATCGGCGCGGGAGCTGAAGCGTGGGCGACGTAATATAATGTATCTCCATCTGAGCCCCAGGTGATCGGGGGAATCCAGGCCCAATCGCTGTGTGTATTTAATGGCGTAATATCCAGCAGCGGTTTTAGATACCCGCCGTCTTGATCCACCAGCCCTATTCCATCGGGCCGTGAATACGCCAGAACACCGTCCGCTGAATAAGAAAAAGACATTCCCCACCAGCCGTAGACACCCCCGCTGTTCGCTTCCAGCATTTTACGCGGACTTCCCCCCGTGATGCTGACGCGATACAGGTCATTGTTGGCTTGCCAGCCCGGCGCAGTGCTGCGCGGTTCGACTGTCGAATATGCCACAGAGTTTGTGCCGGGGATCCACTCTGCAAAATGGATTACATTAACCGCCTGGAGCCAGAGCGGGTTTGGTTCGATGTTCTTGGTACGCACGATCCACAATGTATTTATCTCTTCGCTGATCGGTTTTTTGGATTTTCTGGTAAAGATCAAATACTCACCGTTGGGTGAAAGCTTAAAGATGCGCCCGTCCAGGTCACCGCTGCTGACAATGATGCGGCGGTTGGCAGTCGAGCCTTCCATGATCCAGGCGTTGCCGCCGGCGAGATATGCGATCGTGCCGGGAATATTCAACGGCGTGAAGGAAGATTGCGCACCCACCATGACGATCTCAGCCAGGGCTTCGGTCAGAACAACGGTCTTGACAGCAGATTTGCTGATCTCAACTTTATCTTCAAGAATTCTTCGGTAGGTAATTTCCACCTGGCCGTTTACGCCGGCTTGCACGAGTCTGGTTTCGCCGTCGGGCAGGGTTTCATTGCGCACGATCTGTCTTTCAAAGGGAACAGTGGCTAGTTCGGTTTCAAATATTTCTTCGACGCGGGTTAATTTTATTTGATCGCCATTATTTAAAACCGTATAAAACGGCGGCTCAGAACGGTCTGATTTTCCGGGTGCAAGACCGCCAGCTTGAAGGGCTTGCGTTACTGTGCTGCCGGCCGGAACCCTGACCGGGTTTGATGTGCCATCCACATTGATCGTAACGAGAATTTCCACGTCAACTTGCGGCGATCGGCAGGAAATCAACAGCCAAGTCAATGTTAATAGAATGAGGAGCAGGCCGGGGCGGAGTGGGTTGCGCAGCATGTCGGGTATAATCCAGGCGCTATTTGATTCGACCCGTCATTGTCATCACGCCATCTGCAATGTTGATCGACTCCAAACGAAAACCAATTGCAACGGGACCCAGTGTTCCTGTGAAAGCCTCCGCGATCATGACATTAATCGCCGAGTTAAATCCTTCCGGCGCGGGTATGGGGCCAAAATCTGCCGATGCGATTTCGAACTTGGGTAGACCCGTCGTTTCATCAATTGCGACATCGGCTGTGATGACCATATTTGCAATCAGCGGCCCGCTGATGATTTTTCCAAATAGTTGTAGTTGACCGTTTCGAAGCAGGATTTGCGGTTCGGTAAAAGGCGGGTTGGTTTGTGCCTGCATATTGAGCGCGATCAGTGAAGTAAGCTGGCTTTCTGTGATGTGCAAAGTGACGACGCCCGTTTCTGCGCCGGCAATAAAAGCCTCATCAATTTGAGTTTGCATATTTTCGACTTCATCTAAAGAAATCGGTACGCTTTGGGCCGGGTATTCCGGTCCGCCAACGAAAACAGAGCAGGCTAACGCTGTGAGCGTTAATACGAATAAGAAAAAAGTAAGGTAGGAAGTTTTTGTTTTCATAGAATTGATTTATCTTAAGTAAATTTATGAAGCGGCCGCGCCGCAGGAGCGTCGCGAAGCAGTGCGTTCCCACGCAGAGCGTGGGAACGAGGAGTAAACCATGGCCGACAAATACCTGAAATGCATCGTAGTGACTCCGGAAAAAGCAGTCCTGGAAGAGCCCGCCGACTTCGTTGCGGTACCGATGTTCGACGGCGAACTCGGCGTCGCGCCGGATCGTTTGCCGCTGATCGGCCGGCTGGGTTTCGGCGAGTTGCGCATCCAGCTTGGCAAGCAGACGAGGCACCTTTACGTGGACGGCGGGTTCGTGCAGATTCGCAACAACATCGTCACCGTGCTCACCCCCAAGGCGATCGACGTCAAGGACATCAAGATCGCCGACGCGCAGTCGGAATTGAAGTCACAACCCGCGGCAGCGACGCCGGAAGCCCAGGTGGAGCATGAGAAGGTACAGCAGCGCGCCCGTGTGCAATTGCGACTCGCGCAGCGAAGGGATCAGGCCGATATGTAAGTCCCGTTTTTGCCGCCGATTTTCCTTTTGCTTGCCTTGCCGCGCCGTTACCATATGCCATTTCCAGAATACCTGCTT
>JANODZ010000082.1:0-1774 GCA_031412935.1 Anaerolineales bacterium | reverse complement strand
TGACCTAGATTACATCCCAAACAAGGCGCGTGAAGCTAACATCACCCTTGCCATTAGCAATGCTTTTGGATTTGGCGGTCATAACGCAGTGCTGGCTATTCGGAAATATAGCTAAAAGTGACCTTTAGCCGCGAAGGATGGAAGCGAGCGGAGAACCTAGCTTTTTTTCCTTTTATCCGCTTTTACATACTTCAGGCGAATTGGGAAAATAATTCTCTTCTGCAATGCTCAATGGCAGTCTTGTATAATCAGAAAATGAGTGCTATACTCCGCAGTCGCGTTTCACAATAAATAAATATAAAACCAAGGAAGACGGAAAAATGACAGATTTTATCAAGGCCGTTGAGGCCAAAATTAATGAGAAAATTCCACAGTTGAATCCAGGCGATACCGTTAGCGTCCATGTCAAGATCAAAGAAGGCGACCGTGAGCGCATTCAGGAATTCAAAGGAATAGTGATTCGCTTGCGAAAAGGCGGAAATGATTCTTCTTTAACTGTGCGGCGCATGGCTGCCAATGGTGTCGGTGTAGAGCGCACTTTTCTGCTTCGTTCCCCACGCATAGACAAAGTTGTTGTGGAACGCCACGGCAAAGTCCGCCGCGCACAGTTGTACTTCATGCGCGAGCGCACGGGCAAGGGCGCACGTCTCAAGCAGAAATTCGACTAAAAATGAATAGGTACTAACAGGGTTCTTAGAAAGACCCTAAAGGTCTTTGAGACCTTTAGGGTCTTTTGTTTTGGAGAATTAAAAATGCTTAAACCTCTCATCGGCATTACTACTCGAAATGGTAAAGATTCAGATGGGCATCCGACCACGGTGCTTCAACATTCGTATATTAATGCGATCGTTCAATCGGGTGGCATGCCCGTAATTATTCCATCAATGCTGATCGAGGAAGACTTCCACGAATTATATTCCCGCCTCGCAGGGATTCTTTTCACAGGCGGGGGCGATGTTTCACTGAAATATTTCAACGGCACAGACCACCCGAGAATTGGTGAAGAAGACAAAGGGCGGGATGCTACCGAGGTCAGCTTAATGCGCGCCGCAGTAAATGATCGCAAGCCGATATTGGGTATTTGCCGCGGAGTTCAACTGATGAATATTGCGTTAGGCGGCACGCTTTATACGCATATACCAGATCAATTAAAAGGGGCGCTGGATCACGATTATCCCGGTGACTTGCGCCGAACACTCGTTCACCCTGTAAACGTGGATGAGACCACGCACTCCGCTGAGATCTTCGGCGAGACCTTATTAAATGTCAACAGCCTGCATCATCAGGGGTTGAAAGATATTGCGCCCAGCCTGCGCGTGGCGGGTCATGCGCCCGATGGACTGGTGGAAGTGGTTGAAATAACCGATCATCCTTACGCGATTGGTGTGCAATGGCATCCTGAATGGTTGAGGGATCAACCAGCAATGCAAAGATTGTTTAAATCTTTTGTAGAAGCATCGGCTAAGTAAAATATTATTTTCCCCATGTCCACTACTATTAAGCCCATTGGTGTTTTTGACTCTGGCGTGGGCGGATTGTCGGTATTACGCGCGATGCGGACACAGATGCCTGAGGAAGCCATTATTTATTTTGGCGACCAAGATCATGTACCGTACGGCGCGAGATCATTGGAGCAGATCCAAAGTTTCTCAGAGGGGATCACAAATTTTTTACTGGATCACGATTCAAAATTAATTGTTGTTGCATGTAACACCGCCTCCGCCGCCGCATTGACCTATCTGCGTGAGCGCTTCCCGCACGTCTCATTTGTGGG
>JANODZ010000081.1:0-7715 GCA_031412935.1 Anaerolineales bacterium | reverse complement strand
GCATCGCCGTCGAGCTTGGTGAGGATCAAGCCGTCGAGCTTCAGCCGCTCCGAAAAGGCCTGCGCGACGTTCACCGCGTCCCGGCCCATCAGTGCGTCGCATACCAGCAATGTGTTGGCCTGGAAGTGGTTCGAGAACTCTGAACCCCTTCCGCTCGTTGGCGCAAATATTACACCTCGCCCAAACGGATTCGTTGCCGGCGTAGAATTTCAATCCACCTACCGGCCCAATTGGTCATATTATGCGCCGCAAGCATTTGCGAACATACAGGCCCTTGGAGCCAACAATCTTATTCTCACACCGAGCTGGACCTACACGAGCATCTCCCCATTAGGATTTTCTCCCGTTCCAGGAAAAGATCCATTATGGATCGATTCTGCGATCATGATCTCACAAGCCCGTACACTCGGACTTAATGTCTCGCTCTTTCCTTCGCCAAATTTTCCCGCTTCATCCTCTACCTTTTGGCAGGGTGCGCCGCGGGATGCACAATGGTGGCAGACGTGGTTTACCCGCTACCGGTCATTTGCCGTCAACTATGCGGACCTCGCCTCCCAAACCGGCTCACAGACCCTCATCCTCGGCGGCGATTGGATCACAGCAGCCCTACCCGGCCCCGCTGGGAAATTACCGGACGGTAAATCATCCAACGTCCCCGCCGACGTGGAAGCGCAATGGAAATCCATCATCGCGGATGTGCGTGCACATTTTAAAGGTCAGGTTTTATGGGCAATGCCTTATACCAAAGCCAATCTTGAAACACCACTGAACTTCCTGGAGAATGTGGATGGAATTTATTTACTCTGGTCTGCTCCCCTTTCCACAAACCCAAGCGCAACCAAAACAGATTATGCAAATGAAGCCGGGCGCTTATTAGATAACGAGATTTTCCCCCTCACTTCCCTCTTGAAAAAACCAATTATCCTGGCCATCGCTTATCCCTCAATTGCAGGCGCGGCAAGCGCATGCTCATCAGATGGCAAGGGAGGCTGCCTCGATTGGACAGCCCTGAGCAGACCCAATGCCGATCTGAATTCTGTAAGTTTAAGCCTGCAAACCCAGGCGGATATTTACGAATCCATACTGACCGCTGTAAATGCGCGCACCTGGATCACCGGTTTTGTCAGCCGCGGATATTATCTGCCGGCTGCGCTGCAGGATAAATCTGCATCGATTCACGGCAAACCTGTTGCGGATATTTTATGGTATTGGTATCCACGCTTGACGGGCGCGATAAGATAAACATTCTCTACATTGCATAAAACTTACCTAACGTTGCAAATTAAACGAAATAAACTTCACCTCACAAACGTAATGTACAAGTCTCGCATGGTGAATGTTTATTATTTCCGATAATGTCCAATAAACCAATCACTTACGGGCACAACACAAAGGTATTGATAATTTTCCGTGAGACGCTTCCTGCGCTTGCCTCGGATCATGGTTATTCGTAATACCCGCCTCGGAAAACGGCTTGAGCTAAGCATTTTGGACTTCATATGCAATAGCGAATTTAATATCAAACTTGCCAGGTAACCTATCTGGTAGGTATACTAAACAAAATATAATCAGTTGATTCTTCCAATATAAATAAACTCTCCTTCAACTCAGATAGTCGCTGGTCATAATTGTCAACGGCAAAGTCGCGTGGAATTTTCCCGCTAAATATATCTTTTCTAGCCAAAATATGGGTATATCCTAATTTTGTCCATGCATCGAATATCATCTCGTTTGTTGGGTAGATATAAAGATCGTGTGGCAGATTATCCATAATCGGATCAGGTTGAACAAGCCTATTCATCCAATAACTGCGTGGTTCATTAAGTAAATAAATATGCGCTGTGAGCGGGGTCTGATCTGCTAGTGACAATGCTTGAGCATAGCCGGGCTGTATCCGAGCCATATAAGAATCCCGTGGTTCCATGCCGAGAGCAACACTCAGTGGGTTGCGAACGATCACATACAAACAAAAATCAAGCAGGAAGACAAAAACGATTATCCCAACCAGTGTGGAAAAGACAAAGCTTAGGCGAAATTTCGGTATATCAAAAAAATCCAACTCCAGAACACCTGCCGCCATTAGCGGAATCAGTGGAATTAATCCAGGCCAAAGAAGACGGGACTGTAATAGATTCTCGGTCTTTATTACACCCAATGTCCAGAAGACTAAAAATAAAAAACCAAAAGCTGTCAGCAAAAAGATTGTGTTCCAATTTTTGTTATTGTTTTTCCACGCCTTCCAAATAACCGTGAGAGTTAATGGAAACAAAATAAGAAATAAAGGACCAAATCTTCCATCGAAATAATTTTGGTCGCGATATCCGAATGTCACCACAAAAGGCAGAGAAGCAATTGCAGGAACAGACCACCCAATCCCACTGCCCGCGCCGCTATACCACGCAGCCCGAAACGCGTCCCAATAGGAGCCGCCAAACACAAAAGGATATACAGGATTACCAGTCCAAATCCAGTTGCGTAGGTACCAAACAACACTTGTCAACACTGCCATGCCTGCAAAACGAGCTATCACCAACACGAGGCGGCGCTTATCCTGCAATGCCTGCCACAATAAATAGAAAAGAATTACGAGAGGCAATATAAAACTGGTATATTTTATCCCCATGGCAAAACCAGTCATCGCGCCGCAGACCCATATGCAAGAATCCCTCCCCGATTCCTTCCACTTGAACAAAGATACCAGTGCGCCAAGCGAATAAAAGATCAATCCAAAATCCGTATATGCCCACGAAGCCAGCCACGGCAACGATGTCATGCTCAAGAAGATCGCAATACTCCACCAAGCCGCGCGCGCTCCAAAAAGTTGACAGGTCAAATCCCAAACCAATAAGCAACTCAATAAACCAAAAACCAAATGAAAAAGTTGAGGAATGGAATCAAAACCAAGAGACATAGGCCAAACAAACATGCCTTCCAACAAAGATGGAAACCAGTAGTGAGGCATATTAATGGGTCGGACACCTCCGTCACGCATCCACAGGAAAGGGACCGTTAAATGATAAAATAACCCATCAAAAGCATCAGCTGGCGGCGCGAGAGAAAGGAGAAAATCCAAAAAAAGGAAAAGCAAGGCAAAGATTGATATCCAGCGTGGAGCGGTTTTTGATGTTTCTGTAATCACCCGCCATAAATTCTGCATATCCTGCCAGACCAAGGCCATGTACCCCTTCCAAACCAACCAGAGGAAAATACATGCCAATACGAAAAGCATCAACCAGCCATTGGCTAATCCCATGGCCGCAATCAAAAAACCAGATATTCCAAATATCCCCATTCCGATCCCGGCAGACAACACCAAACGTTCAAAAAATACGGAATCATTATACAAACGATACAAAAAGAGATACCCTAGACCAGCGCTGGTGCATACAAATAAACATCCCAGCAGAACACTGCTTACCAGATGCCCAAACCCATTTCCAATTGTGATCACGGCAGGTTTTTGAATAATAAAGAAAACTGATATAAGTACTGTGACCCACACGATAAAAAAAACTGGGAATAATAATTTGGATTTCATATATGCTATTATATTATAAAAATTTTCCATTTCCAACAGACATTTGACGGAGGATTTATGAAAAGAGCAGGCAGGATCATGGGTCGTATATTGACCGGCATCGTAATTCTCGCGCTGATCGGCGGCGCGGGGGGAATGTACTATTTTAAGAGCTATTTACCAAACACCGTCGCAGCCAGGTCATTTCCACAAATTGACGGCGAAATAAAAGTGGTGGGTCTCGAAAATATAGTGGACGTCTACCGCGACCAGATGGGAATACCGCACATCTACGCATCCACGGCGCATGACCTGTTCTTCGCGCAAGGCTTTGTGCATGCGCAGGATCGATTCTGGCAGATGGATTCGTGGCGGCATATTGGCTCTGGCGAACTCTCAAATATGTTCGGCAGCGGACAAGTCGAAACGGATTCATTTCTCCGCACGCTCGGCTGGCGACAAACCGCCGAGGCAGAATGGAAACAACTCAGTCCGCAATCAAAAGCCATTTTGCAGGCTTACAGTGATGGGGTGAATGCATATCTCAAAGATCACCATGATACAGCGCTCAGCCTTGAATATGCCGTCCTCGGCTTGCTCAGCCCGGACTATGTTATCGAAGAATGGACACCCGTCCACTCGTTGACCTGGGGTAAAGCCATGGCTTGGGACCTGCGCGGCAACATGGGCGAAGAGATCGAACGCGCGGTACTGCTCAAAACTTTAACTCCCGAACAGGTAGCCCAGCTTTTCCCTGAATATCCCGCAGACCATCCTGTCATTGTAAATAACAACGGGGATAACTCTGCTTCCGCAGCCTTAAACGTTGAAACGTATGAACGTATCATCGTTTCAACCAATACATTGCAGGCGATTGAAAAAAATGTTGCCCTCATGGACGACATCCTCGGCCCTTGGAATGACGGCATTGGTTCCAACTCATGGGCAGTTTCTGGAAAATTAACAGACACGGGCATGCCTTTGCTTGCCAATGACCCGCATCTTTCAATTCAAATGCCTTCCATCTGGTATCAAATTGGATTGCATTGCGTGGAACGGTCAACGGACTGTCCATTCGAAGTGGCAGGCTTTTCCTTCGCCGGCGTGCCAGGTGTGATCATCGGTCACAATGACAAGATTGCCTGGGGATTTACCAACACGGGTCCCGATGTAATGGACCTTTATATTGAAAAAGTTAATCCTGAAAACCCGAATCAATATGAAGTGAACGGCAAATGGGTAGACTTTGTCACTCGGGAAGAATCAATTCCCGTCGTCGGAGGCGAAGCGGTTTCTCTTACCGTCCGCAGCACTCGTCATGGTCCGGTCATTTCTGATGCGTATGGTCCTCTTAAAAATATAGGCGAGCCAAAAGATGAGGAATTCGTGCCATTCAAAGACCGCGCAGGGGTTGACCTGCCCGGGCAATATGTGATCGCACTCGCGTGGACCGCGTTGACCCCATCCACACCTTTCGAAGCCATTTGGGGATTTGACCAGGCTCGAAATTGGGACGAGTTCCGCATCGCCGCGAGTCACTTCCATGTACCCGCACAAAACCTGCTGTATGCAGATACCGACGGCAACATCGGTTACCAAATGCCGGGTGATGTACCCATCCGCGCGAAGGGCGATGGCACAGTTCCAGTTCCCGGCTGGACGGACGAATATGAGTGGACAGGCTTTATTCCATTCGAAGAACAACCCTACACTTTTAATCCCGCAGAAGGCTATATTGTCACCGCCAATAATCAGGTAGCGCCAAACGATTATCCTTATCTGATCACAAAAGACTGGGAATACGGTTTCCGCGCCGATCGAATTGTGAACATGATCCAGTCCGCGCCAAATAAAATTGACATCGCCTATATCCAAAAAATGCACGGCGACTCTTATGATGCAAATGGCGCGATCTTTGTGCCTCTTCTGTTGGATTTTAAACTCGATTCGAATCTTAACTCCGCGCTGGATACGCTAAAGAATTGGGATTATCAGGACCGGGCAGACTCCACCTCCGCCGCTGTTTTCAACGCATTCTGGCGCGCTTTTCTGAAGAACACCTTTAACGACGATATGCCCGAAGAACGATATTATCCCGATGGCGGTTCACGCTGGAATGAAGTCATGAGAAACATGGTCAAAGATACAAAAGACCCGTTTTGGGATGACAAAACAACAACCGACGTCATCGAAACGATGGATTACATTATGAAGAAATCCTTCGAAGACGGAGTCGCCGAGCTCCAAGACATGTATGGTAAGGATATGTCCCAATGGGTTTGGGGAGATATGCACGCCTCAACATTCCGTAATTCGACTTTGGGGGAATCAGGCGTCTTCCTGATCGAAGATCTGTTCAACCGCGGACCCTTCCCCACCAGCGGCGGTGAATCCGTTGTTAATGCAACGGGTTGGTCAGTAATCGACGGATACGAAACAAACTGGCTGCCCTCCATGCGCCAAATAGTAGACCTGAGCAACTTGAATAATTCGGTCACCGTCCACACCACTGGGCAGTCCGGGCATGCCTACAACAAACATTATGATGATATGGCGCCGCTCTGGGCAGGGATTCAGTATTACCCCATGTGGTGGGAGCAAGAATCAGTGATCAAAAATAGTGAGGGACATTTACAATTGAACCCGTAAATCGTTTGCAGGTTTCAAGTTGAAACCTTACAAGTTGTATCCTTAAAAGTTAAAGCGTCCCGAAAGTTTAGTTGGGCTTATTTAGCCATCCATCAAAACCTTCGGGACGCTTGTTTTATACGCCGCCCGACCCCCAACCAATAATCCCACAATACTTGCCAACAGATCGATCCATTCAAATGTACGCTCGACGAAAAATTTCTGCGAAAATTCTTCGAGCGTAATTAACAGGGCGAGAATCAAGCCCACTGAAAGCGTGACCCAGCCCCGGGATATGGAAGGAAACGAGGAGAGAAATGCGCGTGTGACGAAATAATTCAAGAGTCCGAAAAGGATGAAATGCCCGAGTTTATCCCCACTCGGAAATTTAATTTTCGCCGTTATGGAAGGCGGTAACGCACCTTTATCCGCAAGAATAATTACCCCGATTATAAATACAGTAAAAATAACGGCAGTATATTTCATAATAAATACAAGTCACGCGAATATGGTTTGACGTGTAACTAATTATTTCCTGGTTTCATTACGCGCCTTCAACCACTCAAATCCGATCGGCAGAACCGAGATCAGGATGATCACGATGATCACGTATTCAAAATTTTTGCGGATAAACGGGATGGTCCCAAAGAAATATCCCGCGAGTGTGAAGAGCACCACCCACACAATCCCACCGACAATATTATAGGTGAGGAAAAAACCATAGGACATCTTCCCAATGCCTGCCACAAATGGCGCAAACGTGCGCACGATCGGCACAAAGCGCGCGAGAAAAATAGCCTTACCGCCATACTTCTCAAAGAAGGCATGCGTCTTATCAAAATATTCCTTCTTGATCCATTTAATGTTATAGGCACGTTCGCCAAGATATTTCCCGATCGAATAATTGACAGTGTCGCCAAGAATCGCTGCGACAACTAATAAAATTATTAAAGCCCAAATATTCAAACCGCCGGGCAGGGCGGCAAATGTACCAGCTGCAAATAATAATGAATCGCCGGGCAGAATCGGCATAATTACCAACCCGGTCTCCACGAAAATTACTGCGAACAAAATTCCATAGGTCCAGCCGCCATATTGCGTGATGACCGAAGCAAGATGCTCATCCAGATGCAGGAACAGATCAATTAGAAAAGTTATTAACTCCATATTTTCCTCTTTTTAAAATTTAAGTAAGAGACAGGCACTCAGCGCAGCCGACTGCGGTTAAAGGTGCCTGTCACTTTTTAGTTTTTCCTATCGGGCGCAGATTATACACCGCTTTCTTTGCGTACTTCAATATTACTCAACCACTCTCCGAGGATCAAGATCGCCATACTTCCGATCAGACCCCAGCCGATATCCAATTCGCCAAAAATAAAAATATTCCAGCCGCGCCACAGGCTGAGCCATTGTCCCAGACTGAAACCGAGTGCACTTAGCCCAAAATACAAAAGCAAACGCCATCCGCTTCCACCGCGGACAATGTGGAACAGCACGCCGCACAGCGACGTGATTAATAATGCGAGGAGCAGGGATGGCAGAGTCATGGATTATGGTTTGAGAAATTTTG
>JANODZ010000080.1:0-10169 GCA_031412935.1 Anaerolineales bacterium | reverse complement strand
TTTATTAATCCATGGATTCGGCTGGGAAATATTTTCGATCGGCAGGATCAAACTAAAGATGCTGTGCAGGCATATCAGCACGCAACAGAGATAGACCCCGACACTGCACAAAACTGGGTCGATCTGGGAGATGCTCAATTTAAAAATGGAGCATTCAATGAAGCGATTGAAGCCTATCGCAAAGCCGTCACGCTTGACCCCGATGCGGGCTGGCCTTTGGGCAACCTTGCCCTCAGCCTGGTGATGCATGGAAAAGTTGAAGAAGCCATTCCCCTCTACATGAAAAGCATTGACCTGCTGACCGAAGTTAAAGACAAGGCAATTTGCTGGAATCGTCTAGGTAACGCATACCGTAAGGTCAATGATTACGAAAATGCTTTCCTTGCCTTCCAAAAAGCTGATAATTTTGACGGAGAGAACACAGGCTTCGACGACAAGTTGGATGAAACACTTCCCAATACCTCTGTAATTGCCCCAGAAGAAATCCTTGAGCAGATGGTGGCGGAACAGGACCTGAATCAAACTGAAGCGGAATTAACCATGCTTGATGTTGTAAACGAACCTATCGAAGAAACTCTTCAACCTGAAGCGGATTTAACCACACTTGATGTTGTAAACGAGCCTGTCGAAGAAACTCTTCAACCTGAAGCGGAATTAACCACGCTTGATGTTGTAAACGAACCTGTCGCAGAAACTCTTCAACTTGAAGCAGAATTAAGCACACTTGATGTTGTAAACGAACCTGTCGAAGAAACTCTTCAACTTGAAAATGAAACGGTGAACCTGGGTCTCGCTCGAGTGGAAACCCCAGACAGCCATATCACGCTCATGCCCAACATCGAAATCAAGATTGAGGAGAGTATGGAAGAAACCGCCCAACCTCTCATTGAAACCGTTGTTGAAGAACAAACAAATGAAAAAGTCGTGGCAGAGGAAGAAACACCTTTATCCTTGCATGAGAGAAGTTTTGACATCCTCCAGGTCGTTGAAGATGTGATCGCGAAAGTTGAAGCGGTCATAGCCAGCGAAGAAGCGGCCGATGAAGCTGAATATGCAGCTTCTGAACTCCCTGAATTCAATGAAGATCCTGAGCCGGAACTCGAGACACTCGTTTCAAGCGAAGAAGAACAGATCAGCGAAAATCAGCCTCGCCGTATTCCAGATTGGTTGGTTATGAAAAATGAATTGAAAGCGGAAGCAAGCGAACCTGTTGCTGAAATCGAGATTCAAGAAGAACTTGCGCAGGTCGAATCTGTGACAACACTTTCCGATATTTCACAAGAGGTGGCAGTCAGTGAGTTGGATGTAACTTTGGATGTTGTTGAAACATTCACCGACCCGCTAACAGCTCAGTTGACAACAGAAACCAGCCCAATTGAGGAAACAATCCTCGAAACCACCGACCATATCGGAAGTGCGGCTGAACAAGAATTTCCCCCGCTGGTCGCTGACAGGCAGGAGGCAGAGGCGGCTTATGAGGAATATTTAAAGGACGTGATTGAGCCTACAAACATCCTGACGGATCATGTGGATGAAATTCAAGGGGAAGCGCCGATCACAAAAGTGAGCAAGAACGGTGAAGTGCGAATTGTAATGGACACAAAGAATGCACATGTCTGGAATGAGCTGGGCAATATTTATTTGAACGCAGGCGCATGTGATGATGCAATTGCCTCCTATAGTAAAGCGATTGAACTGGACCGTCACTTTGCGTGGGCGTACAGCAACATCGCCCTGGCCTATGTTCAAAAAGAACGCTTCGCAGAAGCCATCCTGTTTTACCAGCGCGGCATTGAGCTCTTCAGCTCTGACAAAGATAAAGCGATCACCTGGAATCGTTTGGGCAATGTCTATCGTCGTATCAATGATTACGGTACCGCTATCGCTTCCTATCAAACCGCAGACGAGCTTGATCCTGAAAACGCCACGCTCTCCCTGCGCTCAAGTTTCGGTCTATTAGGAAATATGTATTCTGACTCAAAGCCTGCCTACATTACATAAATGAGGTTAACCATGGACCATGAATTTTGGAACGAAATTGGCAACCTATATTTTATATCCGGCGCGTATGAGCCTGCAATACATGCTTATTTACGGTCGATCAAATTAGAGAATACATTTGGCAGGTCGTACAGCAACCTGGCGCTGGCATATGTTCAAACAGGAAAATATCAGGAAGCCATTAAACTCTATCGCCGCGCTATTCAGCTGTTGTCAGATAATAAGGAAAAGGCGACCACGTGGAATCGGCTCGGCATTTTATACCGCCAGATCAAGGAATATGATAACGCGCTTGAAGCCTATCAACGGGCAGATTTGATCATGCCGCAGGAAGACTCAGAGAAAATTTCGGAAGTCGGCCCGCAGGAAAATCTGCCCTTGACGGTTTCCATGACTGAGATCGACCTGGATGCGATCCTCGCAAAGGGCAGTTTAGATAATAGGCTCGCACAAAACGATCTGATGGCAGAGATCAATGCCGAATTTGAAATGGCAGAGTCTCAGCCGGAAGGAGCGATCATTGAAGATGTGATGGCAGCGCTTGAGTTTGAGAATTATTCTCAAACAGAGGGCATCAAATTTGAACCAGCCCTCAATACCCAAAGCGAGTGGAGGTTTGCCTACGCGGATGAAATCCTTCTGATAGAGAAATCCCCTCAAGCCATCCAGGAAACAGGTTGCGATCCATTGGAAGATTTTAATATCATCATACCTTTTGAGGTGCAAAGCGATGTGATCATTCACGATGCTGAAATCAAGGCGGATTTAATCTCCGAAAAGCAGCCTGTACCAGACGATGTATCAGGGACAAGCCAAATCAATAAAGAACGTGATCTTACTGCATTCATCGAAGATGGCGGCCAGCCTGACTCTGCAGGGAATATTAATGTTGAATCAAGTGTTGAAGTGACCCAGTATTCACGGATAGATCCTCCATTATCCGATTTATCTCACGATGAAAGGCAATCGTTGGCATTGGAGATCATAAAATACCAGGAGGCCACCAAAAAACACCCGCGCAGTTATATCCTGTGGGAAGGACTGGGTGAAGCATATAAATCCGCCAGTCAGTATAAGGATGCGATTCGGGCGTTCCAAAAAGCGATCTCAATGAATCCTACAAACCATATGGGTCACTATCGGCTGGGGTTGGTCTACGCCGCAGTAAAGAAAGAGCAGGAAGCGATCAAGTCATTCAAAAAAGTTTTGGAATTAGATCCCAATTCGGCGCAAGCTCATGCGTCGCTGGCGAGTCAATATCGAAAAATGGGATTGGAAGAAGTCGCCCAGGAACATATTGAAAAAGCGCGTGCGATGCAATTTGAAGGTGAAAGTGATTACAACCATGCCTGCCTGGAGGCGATCTGTGGAAATAACGATCGCGCGCTTGAGCTGCTGAAAGTGGCATTGCAATCCAAGCAGACTTATATCACCTGGGCTCAGAATGACCCGGATCTCGATACCCTGCGCAACGATCATCGTTTTCAAATGCTTCTTTCCCCGCATGCAACCCTTGCAGGATGATTAACCCATGTTCTGCGCCGGCACGCATAATTGTTGGTAATGACCATACTGACTCAATCCAGCTCATCATCAAAGATGCCCGTTCTGCGCTCAAATATGACCTTATCTGTTGGCTCAAAAATGTTCCCTGATATATGGGCAAAAATGAGTATTCCAAGTGGGAACTTGTTTAGGTGGCAAAACCATGGAATAAAAGCTATTATAGCGGAATGAATAATAAATGAAGGAGTAACAATCATGGCTAAATTATGGGAAATGTTAGACCAGGCACATTACTATATCGGTAAAAACCGCAATACAGAAGCTCAAAATATACTTGATCAGGTCATATCCAACGATCCTCAGAATTTGGATGCCTGGGAAGCCTACATCCGCATTTCCAACTCGCAGGGTGACCTAGAAGGTCTCCGTAATCACATCATCAACGTCTGGGATTCCAAAG
Organism: Anaerolineales bacterium; assembly: GCA_031412935.1. Taxonomy (GTDB): domain Bacteria; phylum Chloroflexota; class Anaerolineae; order Anaerolineales; family Villigracilaceae; genus Villigracilis. The sequence continues at coordinate 6,202 of JANODZ010000080.1, read as the reverse complement.
TACGCGATCGTGACTATCTGCTTGCCACCCAGAGATTTGTGCTTCAGCGTCTGGAAGCAAAAATAAATTCTTTATAATCAGATTCCCACTCCATAGAGACGACAATGCCGATTCCAACACACCTTCTCGAACGAGCGCATCAATTGATCAGCGCCAACCAGCTTCAAAACGCTGAGCTGGTGCTTGATGCTGTGGTGCGTGGCGATCCTCAAAATGTTAAGGCGTGGATGACCTATCTGCAGATCCACCAGAATCAAAACGACCTTGACTGGTTAAAAGAACGCGTATTAAAAACCAATGAACTTAATGAAACTGATAAAACGATACTTGTCACTTACTATCACAACCTAACTCAACATTTGAACGGCAGTAAAGAAGCCACTCTCTGGACTGATACATTCTCGTGTCTTCAGGATGAAGAGCAGGAAGAAACCCCCGCGGCAGATGAAAGAATTGTGCGATTTGAATTTATAGACATATTTGACTATCCTTCAAGGATCGTAAATTTAGCGCCTCGCATCAGGCCGCGCCGAAGAGTCAATTCTTCAAACCTGGCTTATGATATTGCAAATAACGCTCTCAAAGCGATGTTACGCAGTCCACATTGGGAAAAAATTGCTGGGTATATCCAAAATATAATCACGTTGACAAATGTTTTTTTCACAAACTGGAAGGACGCTTACATCAAATACTCAAAGTTACCTCATTTTGAAAATTTGGCAGGGACCGCTTTACTGACAATTTTCATTTTGGGCGTACGTCTTGTTGTATTGGATTATTATATCGGTTATATAATATTAGGAATGTTCATTCTTGGGGGCGGCTGGTGGCTGTCAAATTTTGGCAATTTTGGCACAGGTCAATACCGGGTCTTTCAGCATGGAAATAAAATTATCCTGCCCAAAATAATAAAAGCGGATATTGATCAGAATATGAAACCGGACAATGGAATTATTGAGCATAAAATGGAATAAAATATTTACACAGGATCAACTTGCCAGATTTCTCCCTGCGCCATTCTAGGCGCAGGGATTGCTTTTAATTTTACGCTGCGACACAAAGAGTTCACCAAAAAGACGGCGGCTTAAACTCGACCCAAGGAGTATGAAATTTCGAGTTGACCCACCAAAAAAATTGGTTGCCGAATTGCCCGATTCTGCTTTAGAATCAATCCCAGATGAGAAAAGCAACGGGCAATTTTCTGCTATCCCCTATCAGTCTAATTCTAGCGCTCAGTGTCATCTGGCATATTTTAATGTGGGCGTTTGGTATTCCCATCAATTGGACTATCAGTTTTATTTTGATTATCATTGAGATAGCGACTGCCTCTTTTCTTCTGGATCGATTAATCTATTTCTATTCTCAATTTGTCCTGCCTATTCAAAACCCAAAACACAGACGGGAAATTTATAACCGTGTACGGGTTTTTGAAACGGGCGAACGCGGCCCGACACTCTTTGTTAAAAACGGAAAAGTAATCATGCACGAAGGGGAAAATGAAAAACAGGGGCCGGGCTTGATCGTTATCGATAGCGCGAGCGCGATAGTACTTCGCACTGATTCCGAAATCAAAGAGACGGCAGGACCCGGCATCAAATTTACAAAACCGAAAGAATATGTTGCGGGCAGCGTGGATCTGCGCGCTCAACTGCAATTCATCGGTCCCCTGCCTGACGATCAATTTAACAGCGATTCAACCAAAGCCCGCACGCGCCACGAAGCCACCAGTGGATTAACCCGCGACGGCTTTACAGTAACGCCAAGCATCAGCATTAAATTCAGCATTAAAAAACCACTTAACAATAATATCCCCACGGAAAGCGGAGTGTATTCTGGCTACGGGTATGATGAAAGCGCTGTAAAAAACGCCGTGACACGTGAAGTCATGAGTCTCGACTCACACGGCAACCCGGTGCGCATGGAGTGGAATAAACTTCCAGCTCATCTGGTGGTCAACTTGTGGCGTGAATATATTCGCAAATTCAAGCTATCCGATCTTTTTACCATTGGCGCAGCGGAAAACGGATTGCAAATTATTGAGTCCATGATCAATAAACGAATGAAAAATCCTGAAGTCGCCCAGCTCGATGACACAGGCACGCGCATGAATACAATGCAACCCAGTATGGAATTTAAACAATTACAAGAGCGCGGGCTCGAAATCATGGAAGTACACATCAAAAATATTTTGTTTGACAAAGCGCTTGAAGACAAGATCATTGACCAATGGCGGGCAGACTGGCAAATTAACTCACGCGATGAAGAAAAACAATTAATGGAAATAGAATCGCTCATAGACGCTTTTGCCCGTGAAGACGCCAGCAAAAAATTCGCCGCCACTTCCACTTCCCAGTATGCCGGTAAAATTCCAGGCTCACGAAACCCATTCGTTGCCCTGCAGCTGCTCATCAAACCCATAAAGGAAGAACTTGTAAGCGGAAACTATGAGCACAGCGAAGTGGGAGATACCATGCGGAAACTCGAGAGTGTCTGGAAATGGGTGTTGGATAACAGCGGCGAGAGCAAGAGCAAACCATGAGAACAGCCAAACAAAAAGAGAAAACCACTGAATTACTCTTTGGACTGTCTGAGGAAAGTACAAATTCCCGCAACTCCTGGCGTATGATATTAATGATTGCCATCTCTCTAACCCTCGGCTTGATCAGCATGGGTCTAACCTTCCTTGGCGGCGTGGAAGGCGGAACCTCACGGCTGATCGTCAGCGTAATGAGTTTAATAAAATATTTTCCAATTTTGTGGGTTGTGAATTATTTCGCCAGGAAGAAGGCGGCGCATTATTTAAGCGATATCTACGAGATCGATAGCCATGTTGCTGCGTTGAGTTTTATTGAGAGCGTGGCTTTTGGTCATAGCGGCGGAAGCATTGGCATGAAAAATATGGGCTACGACGCTCAAAGCGGCACGAACACCAAGGGACTGGCGATCATATACAAAGAAGAGAAAATTACCGTCAAGGATGGCAGGCTCTCCGAAGCAGACGAACAATCCCCTGTCATTCTGATCGGCGGTCCTGGCTTGGTGAAAGTAGGGCTTGATCATCTGGTTGTATTTGAAAAACTAAACGGTCGCGCAAATGTATATTATCCGCGCGACCAGGACTGGAAAATTGGCAGGTATGAACGTATCCGCGAAATTGGCGACAATCAATATGCGATCATCAACCTGCGCGACCAATTCATCAGCGGCATTTCCATCAAATCACGCACAAAAGACGGCATCCCGATCGAAGCGCAGGATATCAAAATCATCTTCAGCATCCTTCGTAAACAACAAAAATTTGATATCGTCAAAGACGTTGGGCTGCACTATGATCCCGAATCAGTAAATGCGCTTGTCTACGGTCAGACGATCATCACATCAGATGTTTCCCAAACCTTTGGCACAGCCTTTCCATGGGACAGCGCGGTGATCCCTTTGATCGTTTCGGAGATCGAAAACATTATCACAACCCGCCCGCTCAATGAGATTCTATCCAACATCGGTCAAAAAGAAATGGAAGCGCAAGCCAAAACTGATCAATCGATAGAAACCATCAAAGTGGAGATCACCGGACAACAAAGACCACCCACAAGAATGCCGGAAAAAACAGGAAGCGCCTCAAATTTTGAATCACGCTCCATTATCACCGCGCGTTTTTACGAACCTGAATTCGTAAAAAAAGCCGCGAGCGCCGGCATCCACCTGCAATGGATAGATATCGGCACCTGGAAGCTTACGTCAGAAAAGATCATCGAGAAACACAAGGATGCCTGGAACCGTTCACGGGATAATGCCTTACGCAAAATGAAATTCGAAAATACAAAGAGTAAGAAGGCGCAAAAAGAATTCTCCCAATTGGTGGACGAGACGATCATCGATAAATATGAAAATGTAATGGGGTCGATCGGAGCCAACCCAATAGAAGAAGAGGACAAGGAAGCCGAAGCAGATTATTATATGGAAGTTTCCTCCACCCGCAGATTAAGGCGCGAAGAGGCAGAGAGACACCCCGAGACCCTCGCTCTCGAAATATTAAAAGCCTTTCGCAAGGAGTTGTCAGCGGCCAGCAAGAACTTAATTCAAAACGAAAGCAACACCATAGCTGGCTCAGTCGAAAATGCCCTGCAGCATATCCACGCCCTTACCCTGCAATATATTGGAACAAAACAAAACAAATGAAGCATCCTCACATCATCATCGCCCCTGCTATTTCTAAAATGCTCAGCCTTGGCGCGCCGATCGTTGCGCTTGAATCGACGGTCATCACGCATGGGCTGCCCCGTCCGCAAAATTTGGAACTCGCACGGGATATGGAAAAATATGTGCGCGACTCTGGAGCCACCCCTGCAACCATCGCGTTATTGGATGGAAAAATCCGCATCGGACTCACAGACTTGGAGCTGACCCGGCTCGCTGACGCGGATTCAGACTCTCTGCTGAAAGTGAGTCACCGTGATTTCGCCACAGCCATTGTCAAAAAAACGAATGGCGGCACAACCGTCGCAGCGACATTACTCGCCGCGCACATGGCAGGCATCAAAGTCTTTGCCACTGGTGGCATCGGCGGCGTCCACAAAGAATCGCCTTTTGATATATCCACCGACTTACACGCCCTCGCAGAAATCCCAATGATCGTCGTATGTGCTGGAGCAAAAGCAATATTAAATCTGCCTGCCACGCTTGAATATCTTGAAACCATGGGCGTACCCGTCATTGGATATCAGACCCACAAATTTCCAGCGTTCTACTCCCGTGAAAGCGGATTAAACGTCAGCGTGCGCCTGGATACCCCCGGGGAGATCGCGGACTTCGCCGAAGCACATTGGAGTCTTGGGTTACGCAGCGCTGTCCTCGTGACAAACCCTGTCCCTGAAACAGAGGCAATCTCAACTTCTGAAATAGAACCGATCATTTCAAAAGCGTCGGCAGAAGCCATCGAGCAGGGAATCCATGGACAGAAGTTGACTCCCTTTTTGCTGAGTCGCATTAATGAATTAACGAAGGGAAAATCCCTGCGTACCAATCTGGCATTATTGTTAAACAATGCACGTCTCGCCGCAAAGATCGCAGAAGCGGTTGGCGATAAAAAGAAAGTTTGGGCGATCTAAAGGTATATAAAATGAAAAATAATTTCACACTTACTGTTACGATCAACGCGAAAGCCGATGCCATTTATAAAGCCTGGCTTTCCACCGACGGGCATACCGCCCTGACAGGCAGCCCTGCAAAGGTGGACGGCAAAGTGAACGGCGACTTCACTGCCTGGGATGGTTACATCTGGGGAATGTTTTTGGAGTTGGAACCCAATCACAGAATACTACAAGCATGGCGCACGAGCGAATTTCCATCAGAAGCTGAAGATTCGGTTGTGGAAATTTTATTGGATGAAGAAAAGGGAAAAACAAAATTAACGCTCAAGCATTCAAATATGCCCGAAGGCCAGGCGGATAGTTACAAAACAGGCTGGGAGGATTTTTATTTCAAGCCAATGAAGGAGTATTTTGGGTAGCAGGGAATTAGGATTTAGTAAGAAGTAAGAAGTAAGAAGTGAAGTGAATTGTTGTCTCGCATGCACGGTGGCTTGAGAAGGCTGCTTGATTTGCGAGATTTATTATTTTAGCATTTAGCCCCTCTTCTCCAACAAATCCTTCACCAATTGCTCTGGTACTTGAACTGCAACAACTTCCCCGCGCACAGTAATTTCACCATTAACCACAATCCATTCTTCGATCACAATTTTACGACCCTTTACTTCTTTTACTTTTCCGCGGATCTCCAATAATAAACCCAGCGGCGTGGGCTTGAGATAATCCACATGCAGTGAGGCGGTCAGATAGCGCAATGGCGGCTCGGAGTCCATGGCGCGCTTTTCGGTTCGATACCCTGCCGCGGCGGCTGTGCCTGTGCCATGACAATCCACCAGCGAGGCAAGCAATCCGCCATAGACATACCCGCGGATGGCAGTGTGATACGGCTTGGGCTGAAAGTGACAAACCGATTCGTCGCCGTCCCAATAACTTTTTACTTGATGTCCGTCTTCATTCATACTTCCACAGCCGTAGCAATGCGCAAAGTACTCAGGGTAGTAATCTTGAAAAGCTTTTTCGGTCATGGGGTAATCCTTCGATTTACGATTTACGATTTACGATTTACGATTTACGATTTACGATTTACGATTTACGATTTACGATTTACGATTTAC
>JANODZ010000079.1:0-2613 GCA_031412935.1 Anaerolineales bacterium | reverse complement strand
GCGCCCGACAACGACTCGCCGATAAACTCTCCGCCGAAGGAGTCCAAACCTCCCCATGACGATAACAAAATGTCGCATGCTGTAACGCCACTCAAATAACATTTCCTAAAATATAAAGTCTTTAGTTGCTGATAATGTTTGAGCTGACCCAGTCGTTGATGATCTGAAATTGTCCGCTTGTCAATTAGATAACGTTTTGGTGTTTCGACATCCATGAAGTTTTGAATTATAAAGCTGTGATCGGCATTATCTGGCGGGATAAATGTTCCGTTGAAAGGACCTGTTTAATATCAAGTTCTTTTATGATCAGCTCGAGACCATGACATTTGTTGAAGTTGATCGGAAAGCTTCGGATTACATCATTTTCTAAACTGAGATTAACATCAGATGTTTCAATGTACATTACCGGAAATAATCCACAGATTTTGCCGATTATGCTGATGAGATAATTTTCAAAAGAAAAATCTGCGAAAATCCGTATAACACCTGCAATGGCACCAGGTGCAAGTGTCTGTGGATAAATAAAGCGGAAATTCTTATACCCGATAAAGTTTAATGGACGGGATTTGTGAGGTTATCTTTGCAATGAGAGGAACGGAGGTTGAGGCTGATTCACTTTTGGACGGAAGAAGAAAATGTATTTTTCTTACCTGTGATTTTGGCGCAAAGGATAGGAGGTAGATGCAAGGTAAGGTATAATCCCTACGTCACGCGCATAGCGTAAATTCATTTTAAGGCTGAGTATGGCAAGCGCATTTTAACTCCCCAACACATATTGGTTATCCCTTCATGTCACTCCACAAGACGTAGAAAATCTTCACACTTTTCTCTTTGAGCGTGAGACGCCGCTAACTACAAAAGATTTATCTGTCGAATTCGTAGATGAACGGGTTAAAGCAGAACGACTGGTTGAAGAAAGTAAACAAAAAGCCGCTGGTAAAACCTTTCTTCCGAAAGAAAAGTATCAAATCGGTGATGAACTTGTTTTTCCTGCGGTAGCCTGGAAACGGGGAAAAGTTGTCGCTTTGCGTTCCGGCGTCAACCCATCAACGGGTGATTTCAATGTATTAACGATTGCAATGGAAGACGGCCCTGAGCGGATGTTTGCAGCGGAGCTTGACTCGCACATTCTAAACGCTGGTCCGCTTTCCACTAACGAGAGCGACGAAATGAACTCCATTACCATTTTAAATGAGCATGGCGAACAAATCGAAATAAAATTGGAGGCCGCATTAAATGCTGATGAAAGCCTTGTCAAGATTGCGGGAAGCTGGTTTCCACGCGCGCTTCTGATAGATATTAATCAAGGACAATTAAATCTTGCCGAGGCTGTCCTGGATATGTCGGGTGGAGAGCCTTTGCCGACCGAGGCATTGATCAAGGATGTTGAACTGCCCGCTGGTGTAAACCCGAGGTTGGCTGAATTTTCTTTGAACTATGCATTACAAGACGATGAACGCTTTGATGAGGTCGGTCCCGCGGGTCGTGTATTATGGTGTTTACATCGCCTCGAACCGGATTATGTCAGAGAAGTACCGCCGCCGTTGCGCTATATTGAGATTGAGCATGATCGTACTCACCTGACGCAGGCGATGAAAAACCTTGAAGCTCAGTTAGATGATGAATTGACTCCGCCCGAAGAAAATGATTCTAATGCTGAGTATTCCTCCGTTACAATTGCTTTGATTTATCCTCATCTGCGGGCTGGTACATTGCCTATGTCTGCCCGGACGCGAAAGTTATTTCCCACTGCTTACGAATCGTCACGCGTACGTTTTACGCTGGTGGATGGAAAGACGAAACAACGCATCCCAGCCTGGGCGGTTCTTGACCATGGATATGTATATGGTTTGCGGGAATGGTATAAATTTCAGCGCCTGATTCCAGGATCGTTCGTGCAAGTTCAGCGGGGCGATAACCCGGGCGAGGTGATTGTAGAGGTAAAGAATCAACGCTCCGCGAAAGATTGGGTTCGAACCGTAATGATCGGTAATGACGGCGGCTTCGTCTTTGCAATGTTGAAGCAATCCATTACCGCAGAATTCAATGATCGTATGGCAATTCATGTCCCTGATTTTAAATCACTGGATCCTGTTTGGGAGAAGAAGCGTTCATTTGAGGAGCTGGTGTTGTTGACCATGCGTGAATTGATAAAGTCGAATCCGCAAGGTCATGTGCATGCACAGGAATTATATGCAGCGGTAAATCTCGTACGCCGCGTTCCGCCCGCGCCAATATTTGCATTACTGGAGACAAAATCTATCTTCAACCATGTAGGCGATCTGCATTTTCGCATAAATGAGGAGGCAGCATGAGTCTATTAAAACCTACAGCAAAAACCCCTTTCCACATTGATTTTGACTGGTGGAAAAGTAATGAGCGCGATTGGCATGTATTCCTTCGTTCGTTATTGTGTACCGAGCATCAGGAAACCTTTGCGGAAATTGAAGAGGACGGGATGATTGACTGGATCGACCCGTTGACTGCGGAAGTGAAACAAGTGGATGGTATTCAAAATGCTTTGATGAGTCATTGTGCCTTGGAGCCGGAATTTACGAATGCGCGCACCGCCATGGTGGAGGCAATATTTCGAATCTTCCTCGTGAATGGAAA
>JANODZ010000078.1:0-11347 GCA_031412935.1 Anaerolineales bacterium | reverse complement strand
CCATCTTTTTCAAGATGCGAATGATATTCGTGATATGACCTGAGAAAGTTGAAAGCGATTGCTCAATCGATTGTTCATCGCCAATATCCGCCCAGACCGAATGGAAGCATGGCAGCTCCGACCCGCTTTGCACAGGGATATGCAGTCCGCTTTGAGCCATCACGACAAGCAAACCAACTGTCTTAAGCGAAACCGTTTTACCACCCGTGTTCGGTCCCGTAATGACAATGGCGCGCGTGCCCGGTGCAGGGTCAACATCAAGGGGCACTACGTTATGCGGGTCAAGCAACGGATGGTGGGCATCGTGGAGTTTTCTGGTTGAAGGTTGAAGGTTTGAAGGTTTTGAGCCTTCAACCTTTGAACCTGCAACCTTCAACTCACGAAAGATTGTCTCACTCGCATGCAACTCCTCAGCATATTTTGCTTTTGCAAATGCAAGATCAAGAACCGCAAGATTCTCAACACCATATTTCAACTCGGTCACATGCTCGCCCACCTGTGAAGAGACTTCGGCCAGGATGCGCCGTTCTTCATCGCGTTGTGCCAGCTGGTATTCACGGATCTCATTGTTTGCTTCCACTACTGGCAGGGGTTCAATGAACAAGGTCGCGCCGCTCGAGGATTGGTCATGAATAATGGATTTAATTTTGCCTTTGAATTCCGCGCGCAGCGGAATGACATACCGCCCATCGCGCTGAGTAACGATCGGTTCCTGCAGCATCGAAGCAGTTTTTGTGTCTGTTACATATTTTTGCAAACGGGTCATCAGGCGGTCTTGTGCCACGCGCAGGTTGCGGCGAATATCAGCAAGTTTGGGAGATGCAGAATCTAAAATTTCGCCGCGCTCAGAAAGGATGCGCGTGATCGCATCCACGAGGCCGTAGGTTTCCGGCAAACCAAGCGCGATCTGTGTCAGCCGCGGAGTTTCATCCGCCCGCTTTTCAAATGCCTTCTTTAGATCACGACATGAAATCAACGTGGACTTAACATCAAGCAGCGCATTCGGATCGAGCACGCCGCCCCGCGCTGCAAGATCAGCCTGCGGGCGGATGTCATGTGCGGCGCCGATGCCGGTACTTTGCAGTGCAAGTAACTTGCGCGCTTCGGTAGTCTCTGCGAGGCGGGCGGTTGCCAGCTCATACGAAGAGGTTGGTTCAAGCGTACGCGCAAGATCCATGGAGGCTGAGAAATCACAGAAGCCCGCCAGCCTTTGCAGGATCTTTGGATATTCGAGAACATTGAGAGTCTTGCTGTCCATGGTAGGTGAATTATACTTCGCTCTGTCTGGGGCGAAGAACTCAGCGAAAACTGGGAGTGGCTAATCACGTGGGTTAACCACAAAGTCTCAAAGCCACGAAGTCACCAAGAAACCTTTGAGACTTGGAGTCTTCGTGACTTCGCGGTTACAAATGCCCATTCCATTAGCCACTCCCCGAAAACTTACGGAGATATTATGAAACTAAAAAATAAAGCAGCCATCATCACAGGCGCTACAAGCGGAATTGGAAAAGCAAGCGCGTTTCTTTTCGCGGACGAGGGAGCTGACCTGGTCTTAACCGGCAGACGTTCCGCGTTGGGAAAAACCGTCGAAGCAGAATGCAGGCAGAGGGGAGTCCGCTGCGTGTTCCTCGAAGCGGATCATACGAAGCTGGAGGACTGTCAGAGGGTCGTGGATACCGCGCTTAAGGAATTTAATCGCATCGATATTTTATTTAACAACGCGGGCATCGTTACCAAAGGAAGGGCGGATACCACGCCCGAAGATATCTGGCGCGATACGTTTGAGATCAATGTGACGGCGGTCTGGCATATGTGCAAATTGGTGATCCCGCAAATGAAGAAGCAGGGCAAAGGCGTGATCGTGAACAACGGATCGGATTGGTCTGTGGTGGCGGGCAGGAATGCGTTTCCATATATCATGAGCAAGGGCGCAGTCGGTATGATGACGAAGGCGATGGCGCTTGATTATGCGCGCGAGGGAATCCGCGTGAATGCGGTTTGCCCCGGCGATACGTTTGTAGATCGCTGGATCGAGAAGGGATATTTTGAAGGCTCTGACCCTGTGACGATCGAAGAATCAATAAAGGAATCAAGCGCATATATTCCGATGGGACGATTTGGAAAACCCGAAGAAATTGCCAAAGCGGTTTTATTTTTGGCTTCGGATGATTCCACCTTTGTAACGGGTCATTTGCTTTTGGTGGACGGCGGAAATACCGCGCAATAGATAAATGTTATACTTTTGCAAGCAGCTACAAGGAGTCTCTTTGGCGCAAAGTATCAAAAAAGCCCGAACACTATTACTGATTATGTTCTTTTTAATATTGGTTGGAACCTTACCGGCTTGCAATGCAATAAAATTAGCGGGCAAAGATTCTCCCAGCGTGATCATCATTCTGACCGATGACCTGGATTATAAATTAATGCCTTTTATGGAACATACGAACTCGCTCATTGGTGAGCAGGGAGCCACGTTAACGAATTACTTTGTAACCTCAGCCTTGTGTTGCCCATCGCGGGCTTCCATGTTTCGCGGGCAATATCCTCATAACACGCAAATATTAGACAATTATCCGGGATTTAAAAGTTTTTATCTTAAAGGGGAGGAGGCGCAGACCGTTGCTGTTTGGTTGAATAAATCGGGATATAACACAGCCTTGATCGGAAAATATCTGAACAATTACCCATTCCCGGCAGGTTGGGGTTATATTCCCCCAGGTTGGACAGAATGGGATGTGTTTCTTCAAGTAACAAATGGCGGAAAATTTGGACCTGATTATTATGACTACCGTCTCAATGAAAACGGCATAACCGTTGATTATGGAAATAACGCTGAGGAATACAGTACGGATGTGATCAAGAAAAAGTCCATTGACTTTATTAATAGGAATATTGAAGATAAATCCCCGTATTTTTTGCTTATTTCAGTCTATGCGCCTCATGGTCCCAGTGAACCTGCCCCGCGTCATGCCAATCTGTTCGCGGATTTGGAATATCCCAAAGGACCCGCCTTTGACGAGCAGGATGTAAGTGATAAGCCAGCTATCTTGCAGGAAATTGCGAAAGATGGCGATGAATTTGATGGCGGTGATGCAAATAATTTATTTAGAAAACGCGTGCGATCGGTTCAAGCCGTGGATGAACTTGTGGCTGAGGTGATCCAATTACTTGAAAAGACCGGGCAGTTGGAAAACACTTATGTGGTTTTTACTTCAGACAATGGTTTCCACATTGGCGAGCATGGTTTACCCTCAGGCAAAGGCACTCCGTATGAGGAGGATATTCATGTCCCGTTCATGATACGAGGTCCCGGCATTCAGGCAAATACGGATGTTACCCAAATGATCGCGAATATAGATATCGCTCCAACTGTGGCTGAAATTGCAGGCGCTTCCACTACAGACTTTGTGGATGGTCGTTCTTTTTTGCCGCTTTTACAATCCAAGATTGATTCTGACTTGGATTGGCGGAAGGCCTTGTTGATCGAGAAGGGAATCCCGCAATTAACAACATTGCCATTGCAACTTGTCTTGCTCAAACCAATTGATGTCGTTGAATACCCGGATTCTGCCTATGATGACAGGCTTCGCCAGGTGGGAGGCGGATCATATAAAGGCATCCGCGCGGAAAACTTTATCTATATTGAATATGAAAATGGTGAGCTTGAGTATTACGACCTGCTGAATGACCCGTATCAATTGGACAACATCGCATCCACGCTTGCAGCGGATATTCTTGCCAGCCTGCATGAATGGCTGACTCAATTCAAAGCCTGCCAGGCGGATGATTGCAGGATGTTCGATTCGACTGTGCCGGATATATTAAAGAATTAATCCTGTTTGCTTGGATTCGAAGCTGCTTTTATTCATCCTTCCTCCCTGCCATACCCTACCCCGTATTTCTTAAGCCCGATGCAATTCCGTTGATGGTGATCGCCATCACTTCGTGCAGGGATTCGGCTTCGGCGCTTTCTTGATCTGGCAGGGCGCGCAGGCGGCGCAGTGTTTCCACCTGGATGTAGTTCAACGGGTCAACATAAGGATTACGTAATTGAACGGCCTGGCGGGTGGCAGGTTCAAGCTCGAGCAGAGTCGAATGCCCACTGATGGAAAGAACAGCTTCCTGTGTGCGTTCGTATTCGCTGCGGATCGAAGAGAAAATTTCATTCGCCAGTTTACGGTCTGGGACCAAATCCACATACAGGGCCGAGATATCCATATCCGCTTTAAGCAGGGACATTTCTGTGTTCGCGAGCAATGTTTTGAAGAACGGCCAATCTGCATACATATCCCGCAATAATGCTTGATCTGTAATTGCCGCGAGGCCGGAGCCGAGGCTGTACCAGCCCGGTAAATTAAATCGGCTCTGCATCCATGAGAAGACCCACGGGATAGCTCGAATTTGATTGACGGCGCCGGATTGCAAACGCGCAGACGGGCGTGATCCGATTTGTAAATGTTTGATCTGATCTAATGGCGTGGCGGATTGCCAGAATTCGATAAAGCCCGGCGATTCATAAACCAGCTTGCGATAAACATGTTGTGCCACCGTGGACATGTGCGTCATGGCCATGCGCCACGCGGAATTTTCAGGAACAGGTTGAGATTGAAGCGGAGCCGAAGCAAGGATCACGGCGCTGACAATTTGCTCAAGATGACGGTGCGCAAGTTTTGGATTGGAGTAACGCAAAGCGATGATCTCGCCCTGCTCGGTCAGACGAAAGCGGCCATTGATACTGCCAGCCGGCTGAGCGCGGATGGCGCTGTTGGCGGGTCCGCCGCCGCGCGCAATTGTTCCGCCGCGGCCATGAAAGATGGTCAACTTGATATTGTGTTTTTGGGCAACACGCGTGATCTCCTCCTGCGCCTCATACAAAGACCAGTTCGCCATCAGATAGCCGCCGTCTTTGTTGCTGTCGGAATAGCCGATCATCACCATTTGTTCATCCTTGTGAGTTATGAGATGCTCGCGATAAATTTCCGAGGCAAAGAGAAGCTCAAGAATACGCGGAGCATCCTTCAAGTCCGGAACTGATTCGAAGAGCGGCGTGATCTGCGGGATGGTTTTACAGCCGGCCCATCTCGCCAGCAGCAGCACGGTCAACACATCCGATGCGGAGTGGGTCATGGAGATAATGAATGGGCCGAGAAGTTCATATCCATAAACTTCATAGGTTCGCCCAATCAGTTGGAATAAAGACCAGGTCTCGGCGGTGGCAGAAGTTACGCCCGGGTGGTGAGAAAGATGCGGGGCAGGTTCCTTCAATAAACGCATGAGCAATTCGGTTCTTGAATCAGCAGGCAGGTTTTCAAAATCAGCTTCGATATTCAAGGCGCGTAAAATTTCACCGAGCGCGGCATTCAAGCTGTTTGAATCTACCCTAAGATCCAGTTTGGCGGCATGCAAGCCAAAAATTTTTAACTTGCGCTGCACTTCCAGCAAATCATCCAATGCAAGTTTGGCGGGCATGGCAGATGCGATGATCTCCAACGGCTGCGTGAGATCGTTCAGTTCCAGGCGGGCGCGGTGTGAATAACTCTGCAATAAATGCGCCTTCATATCTTCACGTGAGGCATCTGCCAGGTCGGAGGCAAGCAATGACAACACAAGACGATACGGTTCTGTTGCATAACGCTGTTCAATATAAGATATGTGAGGCGGGAAGGGTCTGCGTTTTTCGATCCAGTCTATTAAATCTTGCGGCGGTGGAATACGGTTGGAGCTGACACTTAAGTGGCGCGCCAGTTCCTGAAAACTCTTGCGGTGATTCTCCACAGCCAGCCCGCGATGCAGGCGCAGGGTTTCTGCGGTCACTTCTGAAGTGACGTTTGGATTACCGTCACGGTCGCCGCCGATCCAGGATGCCAGTTTAAACCACGCCTCGGGTGCATGCAGACCGGGGTAATAACGCTCAAGCGCGTTTTCGAGGTCTTCATAGATCGCTGGAATGGTATCCCAGAAAAATGAATCAACGAAATACAAGCCTGTTCTGACTTCATCGGTCACAGACAATTTAGCGGCGCGGGCGCGGTCCGTCAGCCACAAGACAGAGATCTCATTGAGCAAAGAGTGGATTGCATGATCCTGTTCACGCGCAGAGAGCGGACCTGTGCTGAGTTGATTAATAATTTCTGTGATGCGCTCCATTCTGGAAAGCACGGTCCGGCGGCGCGCTTCAGTTGGGTGAGCAGTTAGCACCAATTCAATCGACAAATTCTTGAGCAGGTCTTCCACTTGCCCATGGCTTAGACCGCGTTCTTTAAGTGCCGCGATCGCAGCGCCAATGGATTCAGAAATGGGTTCGGGATATTTTTCATCTTCGCGTTGACGCAGTGCGGTTACGCGCTGATTCTCCTCTGCGCGGTTGACCAGGTCAAAATACGCAGCGAAGGATGCGGCAACAGCCCGCGCCTCTTCAGTCTTTAATGAAGAAACTTCCTTTTGCAGGCTTTCTGCAGAAGACAGATCTCCGCTGCGACGCGCCTTTGCAAGCGCGCGGATGCGCTCCTCGATCTCAAAGATATGCGGCGATTCGAGCTCTGAAATAACCTGTCCAAGCAGATCGCCGAGCAGATGAATAGTTTGGGAGATGTCCATAAAATTTTATGAAGTATATCAAATCAAAAATGAAAGGGATTATGAAACGACAAAGAGAATCGCCGTTGCAGTGGAATTTATCAAGTGTATAATCGTATTATTCATCCAGGATTCAAGAGAGCAGAAAATGGAAAGAACTCCGTGCCTCCCTAGTTCCGTAGTAAAAGGTTTGAGGCTTTTGCAAGAGGTCTATTTAGAAAAAATTTTAATAATGTGATTTAAAACAACAAAAAATATTCGCCCTGCCTAATCTCATGACAAACAACCCTGAAAATTTAATCATCCCCTCTGAGGGAGAGTTATTTAAAAAGATACTTGGTGAAGAATGGAAAAAACTTCACCCGGATATTCAAACACGTTTTGCAAGGAATCCCGCACCTAACAAACCGCTATATTACAGCGGCCGCTTAAGTCAGCTAACATGCTCAAAATTCGGAAAAATTCTAGGATACCTTACGCTCCCCATCCTTAAAGGAGCCCTTATTCCATTCAACGATTTCGACTTTCCAGTTGACATACAGGTATATTCAAAACCGAACAACCCATCCATTTTCAAGCAACGAATTTATCATTTGCATGGTCGAAAACCAATTCAATTTACTTCGTATATGCGGGAAAGCAATAAAGGCGAAGTTCTTGAATACGTTGGCATGGGGCTTGGTATGAAACTTATAATGTATGTCAAAGATGGCAACCTGCACTTTACAAGTAAAGGTTATTTTTGGCAGGTTTTTAAGTGGCGCATCCCTCTACCAGATTTATTTACACCGGGAAAGGTATATTTAAGTCACTGTAATGATACGGCTGAGCAGTTTAATATTCGTATTGAAATTAGGCATAACTTGTTTGGCACCAGTTTTACACAAATCGGTATTTTTCATGAAATTCTTGATTGATAGAGTCGACTATTATTTGAAGTTGATTGCATACCATTGGAGTAATAATTTATGAAGATTCTTATCCTCGGCGGCTATGGAACTTTCGGAGGCCGCCTGGCGTATTTACTTGCCAATGATGAGAAGCTGATTCTCCTAATCGCTGGCAGGAGCAAGCAAAAAGCCGACACCTTTTGTAAACAATTACCTGCAGGAGCCGAAAAAATTGCTTTATTTTTTGACCGAAATGGAGATGTTGAATCCCAGATCAGTGATATTAAACCGAATCTCATTGTTGATGCTACCGGACCTTTTCAGTCATATGGCGAAGATCCTTATCGGGTAGTAAAAGCAAGTATTGCAAATGGTGTCGATTATATGGATCTGGCGGATGGGTCTGAATTTGTAAAAAACATCAGCCAGTTTGATGAACAAGCCAAAGCAAAAAACATATTAATCTTGTCTGGGGTCAGCAGTTTTCCGGTGCTGACCGCAGCTGTCGTGAGGCGGCTCTCTCAAGGCTTTTCCAAAATTAATACAATCAAAGGTGGAATTGCGCCCTCGCCCTACGCAGGTGTTGGGCTGAATGTCATTCGCGCAATTGCAATTTACTCTGGCAAGCGCCTGCCGCTTATCCGTAATAAACAACAATCATTCGGTTATGCGTTGACTGAAACCATGCGCTATACCATTTGTCCGCCCGGATATCTGCCGCTCAAAAATACTCTTTTTTCTTTAGTCGATGTGCCAGATCTGCAAGTACTTCCTGAGCTATGGCCTGAGCTTGACTCGATTTGGATGGGAGCAGGACCTGTTCCTGAAATACTCCACAGAATGTTAATCGGTCTGGCCTGGCTGGTGCGGATTCGATTGCTTCCTTCATTATTACCATTTGCATCACTGTTTCATTTTGTAATTAATACAATACGTTGGGGTGAACATCGCGGGGGTATGTTTGTTTCGGTCGACGGGTTCGATGGTGATGAAAAAAAGCTTGAACGATCATGGCATCTCGTGGCTGAAGGAAATGATGGTCCTTTTATCCCATCCATGGCTGTCGAAGCCATTATCAAACGCAGTCTCGCAGGCAAAAAACCTGCCGCAGGCGCCAGACCTGCAACTCAGGATTTGGAACTTGAAGATTACGAAGCCCTTTTTCGAAGACGAACTATCTACACGGGTCAGCGAGAGTGGAAAGAAAATACTTATCACGAATCTCTTTATCATCGACTGCTTGGCGATGCCTGGGAATCATTGCCCGAACCTTTGATCAAATTGCATGGCAGCAAAAAAGCTGATGGTTTTGCCAAAGTGGAAGTTGGAAAAAACTTATTCTCACGTTTAATAGCAAAACTATTTGGCTTCCCCAAAGCAGGGCAAGACATACGTGTGCAAGTTCGTTTTCAACCCAAAGACGGTGGTGAACTCTGGCAGCGCACCTTCGCCGGTAAATCATTTTCAAGCTTTCAATCAGAAGGTCATGGTTTATCAGAAAAACTATTAATCGAACAATTTGGCGCGTTTACTTTTGGATTGGCTTTGGTGGTTGAACCCGAAAAATTATCTTTGATTGTCCGCCGCTGGAGTATTTTTGGGATTCCTCTGCCAGCGGCGTTTGCGCCAATTGGCAATACTTTTGAATATGTAACAGACAGTCGTTTCTGTTTTCATGTTGAAATTAAACATCCAATCATCGGATTAATTGTCCGCTACCAGGGCTGGCTGATACCTAAAGAATAAACCTATTACTCTTTGATATGCCTCACTTCGCCGCTGACAGAAATACTTTCACCTTTTGTAGGTGTGTATTTCACAATTAATCGTGATGGCACGCCCATATCTTCGCCCTGCAATATCGTAAATGCTTTTTTGCCCTGCCAATTTATATCTCGAAGATAACCTGCTAATGCCGCGGCGGCGGCTCCAGTGGCGGGGTCTTCGTAGACTCCGCCAGAGGCAAAGGCATTGCGTGAATGAAATACTTCGTCTGATTCATTCCATAATAAACTAATCGTCACCAGTTCTTTTTCAGCCATTAATGTTTTCACTTGTTCAAATGGATAGTTCATGTCTGCTAATGTTTGGCGATCTTTGACGACGAGAATTAAATGTTTTGCGCCAGCGGATGCGAATCGGGGTGGAAATGTTTGGTTGAGTGAATCAAGTGTCAGCTTGAAAGAGGCGAGAATTTTATCCAGATATTCTTTCGACACATTTTCTGATTTTGTCTCAGGTGATTGCAGAGTCGCATTCATATCTTTTTCGGCTCGGACTTTAATTTCAGCTTGATTCAAAAACAATTGATAGGTGCCTTCGCCGAAACGTTCACCCAACGCCGCGCCCAATGCAATCGTGGCATGACCACAAAATGGGACTTCCAACTCAGGCGCAAAATAACGCACACGCCAGCCGTCATTTTGTTTTACTAAAAATGCAGTTTCAGAATAACCGACTTCTTTTGCAATGCTCATCATTTCTGCGGCGCTTGGCATTTCATCATAAAACGCCACGCCCGCAGGATTGCCGCCTTGTCCGTTTTGTGAAAAGGCAGCGAGTTTTAAAATGTTCATCATGATCCTTTGCGATATATAAAATAAAATTTGATCTAAATGACGCGATCATTGCCGCCATCCACCGGGATTTGAGCCCCGGTGGTCCTGGCAAACAGCGGCCCGCACATCTCAGCGGCAAGTTCTGCCACATCACGACTTGTCACTTCCACATGCAGGACGTTGTTGGTTTTGTATTGCTCCACGGTTAAGCCATAATTGAGAGCGCGTTGTTTTAAGATTTCATCTGTCCAGATGCCGGTATCGAATACTGCATTAGGGTGTAAAACATTAACGGGAATACCATCGACACCCCATTCCAATGCGGCCACACGCGCCAATTGGGTCAGCGCTGCTTTGGAAGCGGAATAAGCCCCGGCGCCCGGCCCTGGAGCGGGGACGTTCTTTGATCCGACGACAACCACCCGTCCGTTGCGCGGCGCAAGCTTGAGGAGTGGATGAGCTAAATTCAACAGAACCAGATTCGAGTCAAGGTTGACGCGCATCACTTTTGTCCATTCGGCAGCAGTGATATCTGCAATCTGACGACTGGGTGGGAAAATGCCGGCGTTGAGGATTAACATATCCAATCCGCCGAAGCGCTGAACCGTTTTGTCCAACGCATCGACGAGAGCGGATTCATCCGTTACATCACATACCAGCCCCTGAAAATCTTTACGTGGATGCAGAGTTGTGATGGCCGGGTTGATATCAAGCCCGACCACCGCCGCGCCGCGTGCCAGCAGAGACGCGACACAAGCTTTCCCAATTCCGGATGCCGCACCTGTGACAACGGCAATTTCGCCTGCAAATATTTTTGGTGTGCCCTGTCTCTTTAATTTGGCTTGCTCCAAATCCCAATATTCCATTTCAAACAGATCGGTTGAGGGTAACGCTCGATAACCGCCAAGCAGTTCTGCGCGTGAGATGATCTTGATCGTATGACGAAAAATATCCTCGGCGATGGCTGCGTCTGTGGCTGTGCGCCCCAAAGTAATTAAACCCAATTCTGGATCGAGGATGACTCGCGGAGCAGAGTCTAGCATGGTCAACTTTTGAGGTGAAGCCGCCACATGTTCATCAAAATATTTTTTATATTCTTGTGAATATTTTTCCGCGTTCCGCCCAAGCATGGGGATACGCTTGGTGCGAATCACATGATCGGGCGTAGCGGGCCCTTGCTGGCTAATGTTTGCAATGTCTTTACGCCGAACGAAATTCATGGGGAGATCATCCGAGTGAGTGGCTAAGATCAAGGGGAAGCCGGCAATGGTTGAAACCTCATTTCGCAGGGCGGCAAGCGCTTGTTTTTTCGAAACACCTTCA
>JANODZ010000077.1:0-5443 GCA_031412935.1 Anaerolineales bacterium | reverse complement strand
TGAGCTAAAGCCAAATCCTGACCCGATAATCCTGTGGATTCAAAATCCGCGACACCGGATGGGGTGGCAACTTTGGGTATTTTGAAATCCAGCTGGGCGGTTTGACCAATGGTTTGGAGTGCCTGATTGACATCATTGACTCCGGGGAGCTCGATAATCAACCGATAATCGTCACCAACCTGGGAGGTCTGAATCAGGGCTTCGGAAACACCCAACAGATTAATGCGCTTTTCAATATTGTTTCTGCCCAATTATGTGTAAAGATCAATGATGATATCAAGGACCTCGAGGATCAGATCCGCAAAGGCAAATTCGACTCATTGCTGGGCTGGCTGCACGAGAAGATCCATGTTCATGGTCATAAGTATGATCCGCAGGAACTTATCCAAAAGGTCACAGGGTCAAAGATTGACGCCGCCGCATACATCCGCTATTTGACAGGGAAATTCAGCGATATTTACGGATTGTAAATTTCATCCTTGCGCTGGGATTAACTGGTTTGACTCTGCGGGATTTAAATCTAATCATACATGAAAAAAAATATCATACTCCTCGCTTCTCTTCTTACGCTTTTATCTGCCTGCTCGCAATCAACAGAGTCAGCGCCGACGCCTATTCCTCCTGAATACCTCCCGACAGCGATCGCCCTCACTGGGCAAGCCATCTTCGCCACAGCCAGCGCTTTGGCGCCGGCCATCCTACCGACTGAAACTCTCCTGCCCACAGAAACGCCTGTACCGGTCACTGCACTCCCCAGCGCTACATCTACATTTGCAGCAGGCTTCACGGATTTTGCAGAGATCCATTTTCTGGCCCCCGGGCCCATGTCCAGCCTTGTTTCTCCGATCAATTTATCAGCAATCCTTGTTTCAGGTGAAAGTGAACTAGTGCAAGTGGACTTGCTCGGCGAAGATGGCCGCATCTTACAGCGCGTGCTGGAACGTGTAGAACGTAACTACGCCGGCAATTACCGAAGCTTTAAACTTGATTTTGAGATCCGCGCTGTATCTGAAAAAGGGTATATCCGCATCAGCTCTAAGGACGAGCGGGGACGTATACAGGCGCTTAATACCATGCCAGTGCTTTTATATTCCATTGGCGCTAACCAGATCAACCCACTGGGGAATATGATCTACGAACGTATCACATTCGAAAGCCTGAAAGATGGGGATGAAATTCATGGGGGGGTGTTGAATCTAAAAGGACGATATTGGCCATACAACAATCAGCCTGTATTTATTGGCTTAACCCTCCCTGAGGGTAAAGAGATTTCCACCCGCGTGCTTAATTTTAAGGGGATTGAAACTGAATCCTTTGAAACCACACTCCCATACAAGGTCACCGAACCAACCCTGGCGCGGCTTAGCATTCATCAGGATAATCTTGAGCTTGATCTTAGCGACCCTGATCTTAAAAAATATGTTTATGTGTATACGATGGAAGTAATGTTATATCCATAGGTTATTCAGAATAACGGCAAACGATCTCTTAAAAAACTTCCGCCATCAAGTTGATGGCGGAAGTTTTTATTTTGCTCAAAACTATTTCTTCTTTGTTTCTTCTTCTTCTTTCTTACCACGTTCTACACTCAGCCCGGGCGCAGCCGCAGTGGCGGCAGCAGCGGCTTCAGCGCCGGGAACAACAGCGGCGGCTTCTTCAACAGCTTCTTCCTTGGCGAGAGCGGCGATGATCACAATATCATCAGGGTCGTCTAAAACAGTGACATTCGCGGGAACAGAAATATCACGCACATGAATATTATTACCGATTTCCTTTATGGATGAAATATCAACCGTAATCCGCTCGGGCAGATCGGTGGGCAAACATTCCACTTCAAGCGCATCTGCACGATGCACAAGCACGGCGCTGTAATCCTTCACCGCGGATGAAACACCCACGTAGGTAAGGCGTACCTTGGTGCGGATCTTCTCAGTCAGATCCAACGCAAGAAAATCAATGTGCGTTAGAACACCCTTGATATAATTGCGTTGTTTTTCGCGCACCAGCGCAGCGTATTCCGTGCCTTCAACATCAAGCGTAACAAGCGTGGAGGATGTCAATTTTGCGAATACAAGTCCGGTGGAATGCGCATCCAATGATATGGCAATCGGCTGCACGTGACGACCGTAGATCACAGCGGGCAATAAACCGGCGCGGCGCAAAGATTTCACCTGTTTTCCGGTTACATCGCGTTTGACAGCCTTTAATACAAATTTTTCCATTATTACTCCTTGGGCGCCTCTCACCGCGATCGCGCGGTTACCTTCACCCGCTAAAATGATTTTCTGAAAAGCGACTCGCGCCGCTGAACATTCGATTTATTTATGGCAGAAAATGCGTCTCCACGAGGAGACGCAGGAAGAACGGCTTGCATTGTATACGCGGGTTAAGGTTTCGTCAAGGAAATGCATATGATTTTCGTACTAGCGACTCTGCGAAGCGTCGCGTGGGTCAGTCGCTTCCAAGCCGAAAAAGCGACTGAAATCGCTCCTACCGATACCCGGTTGTATGATATTTTCTCCCCCGCCACGTGACCCCCTGCCCCGAGATCACCTTCCAGGCGGAGGCGAGCATCATGGCCGCAAATACCCCTGCACCCAGCGGGGTTGTCCATGCGAACCAGGAGGAAATGTTCATTTTGCGCGCAACCCTTGAACGAAATAAGAGTAATACAGCCCAAACAATCAGTGATTGAATAATTACACCAACCGCCAGCCATCCCCCACCCTTGAAATACCAAAATATAGCAATTACAGGCCAGATAGGCAGGAAGAAAGCTGCGATTAATGAGAGGACTGCTCCGAAGACTCCAAGAATTAACATGGCTGGCTGATCGCGCAAGCCAAGGTAGATGTTCTTCGTCCAGCCTTCCCACATGGTTTCGAGAGAGGTGTACATGCGCGTGCGGAGCACCTTCATGCCATCGGCAACGATTAGGCGATGCCCATTCCACTTTACCTGTTCAGCGATAGCTTTATCTTCGACGATTTGACCTTTTACTTTTTCGTGTCCACCGATGGCATCATATACAGTACGCTTGATAAAAATAAACTGTCCATTTGCAACCGCGTCGCGGCGGCCGGGGTCGTTGACCTTTCGGGGCGAGAATCCCACCGAGAGCGCGGTCATCACGAGCGGCATGACCACTTTTTCCCAAAACGAACCGAGGATCTGTCGATTCATAGTGGTGAACAAGTCCGCTTTTGTTTCGAGAGCTTTGGCATAACACGCGGAAAGGCAATTTTGATCAAGGAACGTGTCCGCATCTACGAAACACAACCACTCGCCGCGCGCCGCTGCTGAAGCTTGGAACAATGCATGGGGTTTTCCGGCCCAGCCTGCGGGCAGGTCTAAGCCGTTAATCGTTTTAAGTATGTCATTCTGAGCCGCAAGTTGGCGAAGAATCTCAGGAGTCGCATCCGTGGAGCGATCATCCAAAACTATGACTTCGAGATTTGGATAATCCTGTGCCAGCGCGGACTCTACACAGCTGCGAATATTATTTTCCTCATTGCGCGCTGGGATGCAAATTGAAATAAGCGGGGCATCCGCAAAGCTTGGAGGCAAAGCGAATTCAACAATAACATCGAGGTGGTATTGATTGTGAATCCAAATAATAATAACAAGGGCGGGAATGAAAAGGATGGTGGAGATTATAAAGTATGCCATTGGGTTTTGGGTAAAAGTGAAAAGTAAAAAGTTATTCACACACCTTTCACTTTTTACTTTTCACTTTAAACGACCTTTACAGAACTTCCGCGCTCTGTCTTCTCCACTTCAATCCGATTTGAGAATGCGTCTTTGAGTTCATCGAGATGGGTGATGATCAATATTTTTGCGAAATCTTTTTTTACAAGGTTAATGGCTTCGATCAATCTTTGACGGCCTTGCGCGTCCTGAGAACCGAAGCCTTCATCAATGACCAGGGTTTGCAGGCGCGCGCCTTTGCGCTGTGCGAGGACCTCGGAAAGCGCGAGACGAATTGCAAAATTAATGCGGAAGGCTTCGCCGCCTGAAAACATTTCATAGTCACGCAAACCGGCCGAATCACTGATCTGAATATCGAGCGTTTCTTTTAGATCATCCCGCTTTTTGTCCTTGTATTCAGACTGGGTCACAAATCGGATCGACATGTGTCCATCGCTTAATCTTTCGAGCAGGTCATTTGCTTTTTGTTCGATCTGTGGCAGCGCCTGTTCGATCAGCAGGGCAGGCACCCCGTCTTTACCGAAAGCGCGTTCCAATGTTTTGTGACGGACGATCTGCTGGTTGAGTTCTTCGCGTTGATTCGAGTAATCGGTTTTGCGTATGCGAAGCGTGGCAAGCACTTCCACCTTTTGGCGCGCAGCACCCACCTGGTCGCGGATTCTATTTTCATCTTCGCGCAGGGTAAACAATTCACGTTCAGTTTTATTGATATCAGGCGATAGGATTTCAGATTCAGTTAATGCCTGTGCGGCCGCGTGATGGGATTTCTCCTGTTCGGCAATTTCTTCCTTCTTTTTTCTTCGGTCTTCTTCCGAATTTTTTATTTCATTTTCAATTTGAGTCATCACATGTCGAGCGGAATCAAGTTTGCGATAATCCAGATCTATTTTTCGCAGTTCCAGTTCTTGTGCCCGTTTCTGATCGTGACCTGCGGCTTCATAACCAAGCCTGGCAAGTTCCTTGTCTAATTTTGAAAGTTGTTTACGCTCTTCGGCCGCGAAAGATTCTTTTTCCAAAATTTTATTAACTTCAGTCAATCGTTTATTGCCTGATTTATCCCAATCCTTTGCAACCGATTGCAGGCTTTCGATACGCTCAGTCAGCTGGGAGATCATGTTCGACTGTTTTAAACGATCTTGATCTACATTGATCAGCTTCCCAAGCTCACGCGTATACTCCGCGAGCTCTTTATCAAGATCATCTCCCTCGCTCTTATTGGCGCGGAATTTATCGCCCTTTTGTTTGCCATCCTCTTCCAATTGCTTAAGAGTCGCTTTGCGATGCTTTTCAGTAAGAACCTGCCCGCACAATGGACAGGCTGCGCCATCCGCAGCTTTGAGCGATTCGATCCGATCCTTCAACATATTCATGCTTTCTTTAAGGGCTTCATTCTCTGCTTTTAATGCCGCCTGTTTCTCGCGCGCGTCATATTTATTATTTTCCAACTGCGCTCGTTTTGAAGCTTTGGCTTCCTCTTCCTTTAAAGCAAGGTTTGCTTTCTTGATCTGTGCGCTCAATTCCTTGATGGAGGAATCTTGATTGTTAATTTCCTCCTGTTCAATTAATAATCCGCGCTGTTCTTCTTCCAAGGTGGCCTTTTCCACCGCGATCTGTTTTTGCAAAGGCGCGCGTTCTTTTTCGTGCTCGCGAAATTTCCCTGCAGCCTGATCAAGTTCCCCCAACTCTATTTGAGCTTTTTGCCAGCCATGATGCGCGGATTCAATTTCTTTTGCAC
>JANODZ010000076.1:0-2707 GCA_031412935.1 Anaerolineales bacterium | reverse complement strand
CGCCTCAAATCTGCCCTGCGGCCTGCTTCCGCCTCCGCCAGCGGACTCAGCCCTGAATCAGTCTCCGCTCTCGCGCCTGCCAGCGAATCCGCCAAAACAAATTTCACCGAAGCCATGGACAGCGACTTCAACACCGCGGGCGCCATCGCAGTGTTATTTGAACTCAGCAAGATCATCAACAATGCGCGTGACAGCGGCGCAACTGATGAACAACTTAAATCCGCGCAAGGCATCTTCCGTGAATTGGCAGGTGTGCTTGGACTCAAACTCGAAGAGAAACAAGGCTCAGGCGAGCAGGAAACGCAGGTCAATGCGTTGATCGCAGAACGCAATGAAGCGCGCAAACAAAAACAGTGGGCGCGTTCAGATGAGATCCGCGACAAGTTGAAGGAACTCGGCGTGACGATTGAAGACAGCAAAGACGGCACGACCTGGCGGTTTTCGTAATTTTGGGGAGCAAGTAATAAGTAAAAGGTAAAAAGTAAAAAGGACATCCGAGGTACTGGCTTCAGAAGTTTTTATTTTTCGCCATGCTATAATCAAAATTATGAACAACGATGAGATTCGTTTTCACCTGCGTGACCGCTGGAAAGCCGTTGAAGAAATTGAGCGGCAGGAACTGCGCGCATCCACAATTCAAGAAAACTGGAAACAGCTCAATTCGATCATGCGCCGTGCCATCAGGCTTCATCTATTAAACGGGGGCGATAACGGTGAAACAGAGGTATTTCAAAGATGGGAAAAATTGAAGGTCAATTATGAAGCTTCCCGATGAGATAGAACCTTTTTTTGAACCCCTTCAATCATTACAAAATCTGATCTCTTACTTTGATGAGCGCGGCGTTGTCATTGGAGGGGTTGCGGCAGGTGTTCTGGGTAAAGCAAGATTTACCGAAGACCTTGATGCAATGATATTGCTTTCCACACAGGATATTCCCCGCCTGCTTGAAGCCGCAAAACAGGAAGGCATTGAAGCACGCATTGAAAACGCAGCTGATTTTGCAAAGAAAAGCCGAGTTCTCCTATTAAGACATGTAAGTACTGATACAAACATAGATATATCCCTGGGAATTTTGCCATTTGAACAAGAGGTAGTTGAAAGAAGCACGATGCACGAATTTGACAGTTCGCTTCATGTTCGACTTCCAACTCCTGAAGACTTGGTTATCATGAAAGCAATCGCTCATCGTCCAAAGGATATACAGGATATTCAAATTATCGCCGACAAATATCCCAATCTTGACAATGCCCGCATCGAAAACTGGGTCAAGGATTTTGCAGAAGTTTTGGAAATGCCAGATTTGTGGAAGCAAATCGAAGAAATATTGAAAAAGTAAGGCTCAACGTGACCATCGAAGACAGCAAGGATGGGACGACCTGGCGGTATTCGTAGTTTTGGGGAAGTTGTGAATAGGTAATAAGTAAAAAGGACTTTCGAGGTGTTGACTTCGGAAGTCCTTTTGATTCAGGGAACTTGTCAGGAGACCAAGCAATTAACAATTCAGCCGAATGTCTACAGTTTAAGCAAAACAGTAGACATTCGCATTAGTAATGTCTACTGTTTTCGCGTATCTCAAACCGCGAAGGTCTTTGGCATAACAGACCCTAAAGGTTTGTCCCGCTGACTCTCACCCTGTCACTCCAAATAGTCCTGTCAGATATGACAAATGTTGGCGAAGGAAACCTTTAGGGTCTCCGACCAGGTCCGCGACAAGTTGAAGGAGCTCGGCGTGACGATTGAAGACAGCAAGGATGGGACGACCTGGCGGTTTTTGTAAATTTGGGGAGCAAGTAAATAGTAAAAGGTAAAAAGTAAAAAAACTTCGGAGGCGTTGGCTTCGGGAGATTTTTGTTATTACACATATGTTACTCAAAGTGTGTAGACTTATTGTCTGCATGGCATTAATCTTCGGGGATGGATACCCTTAAACGTTTTGGAGAAAAAGTTAGAGAACTGAGAATAAAAAAGGGGTTATCACAGGAACAATTGGCTGAGTTATCGGGGTTACATAGAACTTACATCAGTTCTCTTGAACTTGGCAAAAGAAATGTAAGTCTTATCAATATTTATGCGCTCGCAAAGGCGCTTGGCGTTACGCCTGATAAGTTACTCAAACCTGAGTAACTCGTTTTTGATTCTTTTATCTCAAAGGTATAAATGACTAAAAAAGTTATTGTTAAGAATACAAAACCAAAGCGAATATCTGAAACCAGTGTCTATTCGGCAACCCATACAAAGAAAAAACAAAAGAATTTTACTTTTATCGATTTGTTTGCAGGTATTGGCGGCATTCGACTAGCATTTGAAAATGCGGGAGCAGGAAGTGTAAAGTGTGTCTTTTCATCTGAATGGGACGAGAAAGCACAGGACACATACGAGGCAAATTTTCACGAAAGACCCGCGGGAGATATTACAAAAATTATTGCGGAAGATATTCCAGATCATGATATTTTGACAGCTGGTTTTCCTTGTCAGCCTTTTAGCATTGCAGGAGTTTCTAAAAATAATGCACTTGGTAATGAGCATGGATTCAAGCACGCCACACAAGGCACTTTATTCTTTGACGTGGCAAATATTATTGATAAAAAACGCCCGAAAGCATTTCTGCTTGAAAATGTAAAAAACCTAAAAAGTCATGACAAAGGGAACACATTCAAAGTAATTCTTCAAACCCTTCGAGACGAGCTTGGTTATACAGTTTACACA
>JANODZ010000075.1:0-5656 GCA_031412935.1 Anaerolineales bacterium | reverse complement strand
GTTATAGGGAGAATACGATAAAAGGTTTTTACTGGCAAAAATGATCCTGACGCCATGTTCGCTCAGAAAAATGGGAGCTTCTTCGTTTTGAAGTGCGTGGAAATATTCGGTACTGTTGATCAAGCCATCCATGTTGACGATGGTTCGATCATGAATAAAGTATCCCACATTTCCGCCTCCTGTCATGCCAATAATACTTCCAGGGGGTGTGTTTTCTTCAAGATAAGGGACAACATCCATATAGGGGCGATCGGCGGGGAAATAGTTGTAAGGCATGGTAGCAACAATGTAATAGCCAAAATTACGGATCCAATAGATGCCAAAAGCAATCGCAACAATTTGAAGGGTAAGGCGGGCGGCTTTTATTTTTTGCAGAGGGCGGAGGACCAGATCGAGCAGTAAACTACCTGCCAGGGTCACAAACAACATTTGGCTGACCCAATACCATTCCTTCATTCCGCCGTACGCAGTGGTTGTAAAAGAAAGGATTTGAATGCCGCAGCCCGCCGCAAGTGGAATGAGCGCCATATCTGAAAAAGCCTTCAGCGCGCGCCGTGAATTCATAAAGATAATAATCAGCGCAATGAGAATAACAACAAACATGGAAATATAATAACGGTCTTGCGCTGTCTTTGCGCCGGGATAGAGCGGATATATTAATTGCGCCAGCCATAGAAAAAAACTGGATGCGAGCTGCCAAACATTATATGACCAATGGAAACTGATCCCAAATAATTCAGGCCAGTCATGCGCCGGTTTTTCGTAAACTGTGTCGATCAGGGATCCCCACCAGCGTTTGACCTGCCCGCTAATGGGGCTGGATGTGCCGAAGACGAATTTGTTGTAAAGCATATAGAGCGAAAGGGCTCCGCCCAGAATTCCATAATAGCAGGCGCCTTCTGTAAACCATTTTTTCCAATTTGTGCGTACTTCATCAAGCGGCGTTATGTTTTGCAGGCCGATCTTAATTTTTGGATCGCCAAACCAATGCGCCGCCAATCTCAGTAAAAGGATAAGAAAGATGCTTAATCCCCAATCTACAACGAACGCGCTGCGCGGAATACTTTTTACAATTTCAAAATTAAAAAGAAGCGAGTAAATGCCAGCGCCTAGAACCAGGCTGATCGTAAGCGCAATACCCGTTTGGCGGATCGTATTTAATATGGACTTGGCGCGCGGATGTTGATATGCGCCAAGCAAATAAAGCATAATGATCTTGATCACCAGCATCAGGACTACGGCTTTTAAGGTGGAGGCCGCATAAATGGAGTTGTAGTTTTCTATTCCGCTTCTTAGCGCAACAGAAGACGTCATGGAAATAAAAATGATAACCATATCGAGCGGTAAAAGAAATCGAATGGGTTTACCGCGAAAAATGATCCAAATCCCGCTGATGACGGTGAGAAAAATAAGGTCAAGACGGCTGAATAGGACAATCGTTGCAATGGCTGCAAGCGCAAGAATTTGGCGTTTGGCAACGGGTCCTGTGCGCCATTCTTTTTCAAATTGTGAAAGTTTATAAATAAATAGTACGATTGCGAACGCCGCGAGCGGGGTTTCCAAGCCGGGCTTATAAACATTAAATTGAATATAGGAATTGAACGCCCAGAAAAAAGCGGCAAAGTAAGCCGCCGAAAGGGAAAGGTTGTTTTTTATTAATCTATAAATCAACACTGAAGTTGCGGCATTCATCCCAGCCATCACCATCAGCAGAATTCGCAAAGGCAGGATTAAGTCCATGCGCGCAAATGCGAAGATGGGAATGCAAATCAACATCCACAATGGATGGTAGCCGTTCGAGAGGTTGATCCCGTCAAATGTGCTCCCCAATCCCTCGCTGATATTTTGAGCAGTTTTGAAATAATAATAGGCGTCGTCGCGGATGAACCACATGCTGGGAAGGTTATATGCATCGGATAAGGCCGCATATAAATGGATGCATAGGATGGCAGCGACCAATAAGGTTTCAAATGGGGAGAAGCGTTTTATAAAATTCATTTATGAAATATCGAGCGTTATCTTACCAAAATTATCGCCGCGCCAAAGCCGTTCCTGTGCGGATGCAGCTTCCTTGAGCGGGAAGGTTTTATCGATCACTGGTTTAAGTTTACCAGCTACAACCAGATCCATCACTTCGGTAAAATCAGCGAGCGTGCTCATCGTTGAACCGATGATCGAAAGGTGTTTTGCAAAAATGTAGCGATTGTCAATTTCGAAACGCGGTGCAGCGCTGTTGCCAACTGTCAGCAATCGTCCGCCTTTGCGCAAAGCTCGCAGGCTGAGTGGAAAGGTGGTACCAATGTTGTCAATCATAACATCCACGCCTTGTTTTCCGGTTGCGATGAATACCGCCTTTGACCAATCTTCTTCTTTTGAGCGATCGATCAAAATATCCGCGCCAAGGGATTCGGCTTCGGATAACTTTTTCCCATTTGATCCAATGATGATGACGCGCGCGCCGAGATATTTTGCGACTTGAATGCTGGCGGAATTCACGCCCCCGCCCGCGCCGACGATTGCCACTGTTTCCCCGGCTTTCACGCCTCCGCGTTTGACCAGCGAATGCCAGGCGGTTTGATAAACCAATGCGGCTGCGGCAGATGCATGGAAATCAAAACCCGCCGGTAATTTGTAGAGCTGGCGGGCGGGCAGGCAAATATATTCAGCATAGGTCCCGCGGACAGTTTCACCGAGCAAGTGCCAATTGGAGCACATGTTGTCCTGTCCATTCAAACAGAATTCGCATTTTCCACACCCCAGATTCGCATTGATCGCGACTCGATCTCCAATCCTCAGACCCAGCCCATCTTCATCGGGGAGTGGAGAGCCAAGCGCAGCGATTTCACCAGCGCCATCCGCGCCATTGATCTGGGGAAGCTCCAGCCTTAATCCAGGCCAACCGTCGCGAACCATCACGTCCATACGGTTAAGAGCGGCCGCCCGTAAATGGATCAGGACTTCGCCTGCTTTTGGCTCAGGCGTGCGAAAATCTGCATACTCCAGAACTTCCGGTCCGCCGTGTTTGTGAAAGAGAATGGTTTTCATAGCAATCACTCATATTATTCGATGATTTAGTTCTCTAACGGACATTTCATTATCAGGAGGTAGTTGAACGTAGAATCATACCTTTTTTATCAGACCTCTTGCATAAGTATTTGTAGGGCGGGTTTTCAACCCGCCAAAACTCATATCATCAATAATTGTCAGGCTGCAAGCCTGACCTACTTTGGTGCTTTGGACTTTCGCAAGAGGTCTATTATCGGAATCAACTTTTTTCGGCGTCCAGATAGGTTTTGTACCTTAGAAATTGTCTTAATAAAAGTGCGATCAAAACAACTCCGCATGAAATGAGTATGGTACGAGCCGGGGAATTCCATAGATCCCGTAAACCGTAAGAGATGCTTATATCCATACTAGTTTTCACCTGTATATCTGTGACTATATACCCTCGCACGCGTCCGCCCGGAACATACGCAACCTGTACTATTGAACTGGGAATTTGATTAGCAATCCATTCCGCAAATACCCGACCGTTTTTGGGGTCTATAAATGCAACAAAATTGATCCATGTTTTCACTTCATTTGGATTTAATTCGAGATTTGATCTCGTAAGAAAGGATATATGGTGCTGGGAAAGTTTTATTAAATTATCATCCAGGAGAGTAGATGTTATAGGGTCTTGATCGATTAGAATAATATGTGCGTTTGTAGGAATTTGGCGTCCCAACCAAGAGATGTAATCATCTTGATTTATGGGTGAATAAGCAAATGGGATCATAAAAAAAAATTGAAAAAACCCCATCGTTGCAAGGATGGCTAATACCCCACTTGCTGAAATATTTTTTAGGTGGCGGGTACTTTCAAGTTGGGCAGAGTCTGGGTTTGTTACTGTATCCAGAAAGGTTACTAGTCCGATAGCCGAAATAAAAGCTAATACGGGAATAATGGCAACCATATGGGTTGGACGTGGCGGGACCGAAGCAAGTGCCCCTAGAAAAAAGAAGCCTGCCAAAAACCAGATTGATGGAATAAAGTATTGTAGTTTTCTGAAATTAGTTATCAATACTCCCAAGCCAAGAACAAAAAATAAGGAAGACCCTGGTCCAGCCAGTCCAAGAATAATGTGGTGCTCGTTATATCCTATTGGGTCAAATAATACCGCAGCTGAAAGTACAATACCTCGTATAAGTAAAATTCCATAAAGCGGCAAGTTATAAAAAACTTCAATATCATCCAATATAAATAGCTGGGATTGGGCAACTCGTTCGCCTCCAAACAATTGTGTTGCATAAAAAGTGGTTATTGGACCGGATTCCCACAATTTATAATGTAATGCGATTGACGAATTACCGCTTAGCCCGAACAAAACCCTGGGCAAAAAAACCACCAATGTGCCAACGATGATTATTGCCAAAGGGAAAATGATCTTTTGGAATTTAACTCTGAGTATTACTGAAATACCTATGATTGCTATCACAATAACTACCAAACCCAACCACGCGGCGAAGTAGGTATAAAAGCCTAGACCGGCAGCCAGTCCTGCAAGCCAAAGATAAAAGCGATTACTTTTCCGAAAGCCAAGCACAAGGAAATAAACACACAGCGTAACGGGAAATAACGACTGCGAGTTGTTGTAGCCGAGTCTCGCAAAGGTCAGAAAATATGGATTGGCGATCATCATCACATTTGTTGTGATTGCGGTACGACGGTCAAATAATTCTTGGACGAGCAAATAAAGGGGAATGACGGTTAATGCAGCAGGGAGAACCGAGGCGAAGCGCCACCCCCACATGTTGACGCCTGCCCACCGCATGATCAATCCTTGTAGAATGGAACTAGCAACTGGAAAAGTGAAAACCCCAGAGTCGAAAAATGATGGTTCCTTTTCGCCAAGAGCAATGCTCCTTGCCAATATCCAAAACGGGCCTTCATCGGGGATCCATTTGGCAGGAAATTCGTTGAGTAAATATGACCCCGCAATAATTGCAAGTGTGAAGAGGATTAACATCCACGCAATGTCTAAATAGGAAAATGAAGCCCATGCCCCGGCTTTATTTTCGAGTTCGTTTTTCCAAAATATTAATGAGAAAACAATAATGTTTATCAGCCAAATCCAAAAGATCAAGTTTGAATATCGATGCCGTACAAGTTGACTCATAACCAGCATATATACACTTAAATTAGTAATTATCGGAAGTATATATTTTTTCTGAAACAACCAATTGTTATCTCTTAAAAAAGAATCTTGTATACTATTTAATTTGCCCAGAGATTTAATTAATTGGCTAAAGATTATTGATGAGAGTATAATTAATAGCAACCCAACGATTATATTGGTAGGATTAATAAAACCTAAATAGAATGTTTTATCCCAATTAATTGTAAATTCTGTAATTGCCCTGAAGAAATTAAGAGGCCGCGACTCTCTGATCAAGGATTGGCCAACTAAGGTGAGAATCAAACTACAAGATAGCCAGTATTTTTTGGCGCTTGCGCCAAAAATAAATGAGCGCTGCTTATTCATTTCATCCCCAATTCACTGCGCGAAATGACGAGTCGTTGAATTTCACTTGTGCCCTCATAAATTTCTGTGATCTTGGCATCCCGGAAATATCGCTCAACAGGAAGTTCTTTGCTGTACCCCATGCCGCCATGA
>JANODZ010000074.1:0-17219 GCA_031412935.1 Anaerolineales bacterium | reverse complement strand
CACACAAGTCATTAATTTTGGCACGCCCCTGGTCGGGTTGATTCTATTTCTCGGGGCGCTTGGCTTACCCATTGGCGCATCGCTGGTTGTGATTGCCGCGGGAGCATTTAGTCAGCAAGGGATTTTGAGTTGGCCAAGCTCAGCCATACTTGGGCTGATTGGAGCAATCCTTGGCGATACGCTCAGCTTTAGTATGGGGTATTTTGCAAAAAACTGGTCGGAAAAACGTTTCGGAAATTCCCCGATATGGATTAATGCAAGTCATGCATTTCAAAATCGCGCTGGACTCACGATCTTCCTTACCCGCTGGCTGGTTACCGCTGTCGCTATTCCCACAAATTTGATCGCAGGCGGCAGTGGATATAAATTTTCACGCTTTATGATATACGATATTGCAGGTGAGATTATTTGGATCAGCCTTTATGGCGGACTCGGATATTTATTCGGCAGCCAATGGGAATTGGTTTATGACTTCATGAGTAATTTTGGCGGTTTGATTTTAGGTCTGGCGATATTCGGCTTTGGCATCAGACAGGTATGGAACTGGCAGAGACAAAATAAAATTGAAGCAACCAAAAACGCTGAAGTTTAAAGCTTCAGCGTTTTTGGTTCTCAAATCTTAATGATGGTGTCCATCTTCATGCACATGACCGTGATCCAGCTCTTCGGCAGTTGGTTCACGCAATGCCACCACGGTCACATTGAAATGCAATTCCGCCCCGGCGAGCGGATGATTGAAATCAAGCCGCACCGTGTCGGCAGTCATGCTGTCAACCCGCGCCAGTTGATCTTCACCATCGTCATCCGTTATATTTAATTCGAGACCTTCTTCAATTTCCAGATCACTGGGCAGTTCAGCGCGCGGCACATCCATGAATCCTTCTTCATCGAATTCACCATAGCCGTCTTCGGGTGAAACCACCACATCCCTGCTCTCGCCGATCTTCATGCCGATCATCTTACTTTCAAGCCCAGGGACAATATTGTCATACCCAACCAGGAATTGCAAGGGACCCGCTTCGTCGGAAGAATCAAGCAGCTCACCATCCACAGTCAATTTGTAATCCATCGAAACAACCACACCTTTTTGAACCGTACCTTTGCTCATTTTATTTTCCTCTTATTAAATTTGTCCGTCCATTTTACCAGTGAAAAGGCGCGTTGAAAGTTGTAAAGTTTGAAGGTTTACAAGTTGAAGGTCAAAACCAATAAATCTCTCTGTCCCTGATTTATAATCATTTAATTCCTAATTCCCAATACCCTTCTGCCTAATTTATAATCTCCTTTATGCGCTACGACTTATGCCTGCCGTGGTATTGGGAATATGATGATGTTTTTGTGGGGTTGGTTGAACGCGCCTGTATTGAAAAAGGCGTTTCTCTTTGGCAGATCAAACCCGATAACATACTTGAATCCATTACCGCTCTTTATAAAGGAGTGATGACGTTCAAGACCCTGCTCCACCGCGGACAGGGCGAAGCGATCTTTGACCCGATTCCGCGCTGGGCGCATGACCATGGCGCGCGGCGGATTAATCCTTCAGAGTTTTCCATATGGTCTGAGGATAAAGCCACGATGCATCTTGAGTTGATAAACAGTGGAATCCATACACCTTACACCATTCTGCTTGCGCCGTTTCTGGAGCAGCCTGTCCTCCCGCGGATCGACTTGACTCCGCTTGGAAATAATTTTGTGATCAAACCTTCGAACGGCGGCGGCGGCGAAGGCGTGATCCTTGGCGCTGAGACGATCGAAGAAATTTTGCAGGCGCGCATGGAATTCCCTGCACAAAAATATTTAATTCAGGCGCATGTCACACCGCGCAATATTGAAGATAGACCCGCGTGGTTCCGCATTTTTTTTGCCAATGGTGAAACATACCCCTGCTGGTGGGATCCGTCCACGCACATCTATTCACCTGTCACAGCGCAGGAAGAGTCTCAGCATCGCCTGGGCAGGCTGAGGGACGTCATGCAGCGTATCGCAGCCATCTGCAAACTGGATTGGTTCAGCACTGAGATCGCGTTAACGGATGAGTTCATCGTCGTGGATTATGTCAACGATGAAATTGATACACGCGTGCAATCTCAAGCAATAGATGGCGTGCCCGATGAGATTATGGAAAATATTGCAAAGCAACTTGTAAAAATTGCAAAGGAAAATTTATGACAAAACCACGCGCACGAGATCTGGGAATTCCATTTGAAGGGGGGACCGGAACATATAATGCGATCACTGATGTTTCAGGTGTGACCGTCGGATATTCCACCATTAACGAAGGCGACTCTGCTAGGACCGGTGTGACGATCATCCATCCGCGCGGAAGCAAAGATCATACGCCAGTGTATGCGGGCGTACATTCATTCAATGGGAATGGTGAGATGACAGGCGCCGCCTGGATCGAAGAAGGCGGTCTGATTGAAGGTCCGATTGGAATTACAAATACACACAGCGTGGGGATTGTGCGCGACACGATCATTGCATGGCAGGTAAAAAATGACGCGCTTTATCAAAAATGGTCGTGCCCCGTCGTAGCAGAAACCGCGGACGGCTGGCTGAATGACATGAATGGTTTTCATGTCAAGGAACGGCATGTCATGAAAGCTCTGGAGACGGCGAAGGACGGACCCCTCGAAGAAGGCAATGTGGGCGGCGGGACTGGCATGATATGTTATGAATTCAAAGGCGGCACAGGCACATCTTCACGTGAACTTCCCGAGAAACTCGGCGGTTGGACAGTCGGTGTGCTGGCGCAATGTAATTTCGGCAGAAGATATCAACTGACCATTGCCGGCGCTCCCGTGGGACAACATTTACTGGAGGATGCGCCATTCACAAATGGCGAGAACCCTTTCAAACAGGATGATGGTTCGTTAATTGTCATCATCGCAACAGACGCGCCTCTGCTCCCCCATCAACTTAAACGCCTGGCGAAACGGGCAACCATCGGCATGGCGCGCACTGGCAGTCTGGGCGGAAATGGCTCTGGCGATATTTTTCTTGCATTTTCTACTGCTAATCCCAGCGCTGCGACCGGAGATGGAATGGGATTGTCAAATATTCGAACCCTTGCCAACGACCACATTGACCCGTTGTTGTATTCAACAGCCTACGCGACAGAAGAAGCGATTCTCAATTCCATGATCGCCGCTGAAGATATGAAGGGCTACAAAGGTGTGGACGTTAAAGCATTACCACACAAGGAAGTACAAAAAATACTTAAGCAATACAATAGAATACTCAGAATATAGCATAACGCTTTATTGTTTTTTGTCTTTCATCTCAAGGTAGTCACTATAGCCGCCTGGATATTCAACCAATTGACCTGCTTCGACAACAAGCAATCTTTCCACCGTGCGGTCGAGAAAATAACGATCATGCGAGATGACAAGCACGGTGCCTTCAAAATCATCAAATGCCTGCTCCAATACTTCAGCAGAGGCGATATCAAGATTATTTGTAGGTTCATCCAACAGCAGAAAATTTGCGCCCGATAAAACCACCAAAGCCAATTGCAAACGACTGCGTTCACCGCCCGAGAGCTCGCCTATTTTTTGTGAGACTTGTTTATAGGTGAATAAATAATGCAGCAAAAAGGCGGTCGCCCTACCTTCGCTCATCTCGCCCGCATAGCGGACAGCATCCACAACGGTTTGGTTGAAATCAAGGGTCTCATGTTCCTGCGCGTAATGCCCAATCGAGATGCTCGGGCCGATCTTGATCTCACCCGAGTCGGGGTGTTCCTGCCCGAGAATCATTCTCATCAACATAGATTTCCCCGCGCCGTTGGGGCCGATCAGCCCGACGCGCTCGCCATGCCAGATGGTTTGATCGAGATTTGAAAGCACTGGTTTCGAGCCAAAGGATTTTGAAACATCGGCTAATTCCAACACTTTATTTGAGCCGCGCCAACCGCTCAGGCGCAAGTCCATGCGCTTGCGATCCAAAACAGGTTTATCGATTTTGTCCACGCGCGCAATGCGCGCTTCCATGGCATGAATGCGGCTGGCAAATTTATCGTTGAACTGGACCCAAACTCGATAGCGCTTAATCGCCATTTCCATTCGCGCAAGTCCGCGCTTCTGAATTTGAAACAGTTCTTCCTGCCGCGCCAGTCTTTCCTCTTTATCGAGCACAAACTCGGTATAGTTGCCGCTGAATAATGTCAGCTTTCCATCTTCCAATTCCGCGATATGCGTCACGACGGCATCCAGCAAATAACGATCATGCGAAATCAGGACAACGGTGCCTTCATATTCGCGGATTAATTTTTCAAGAAACATTTTGCCAGGCAAGTCAAGATGATTATCGGGTTCATCTAAAAGTAAAATATCAGGGCGGACTAAAAGCAGACGCGCCAACCCGACCAATTTTTTCTGCCCGCCGCTTAATACAGACAGCGGCTTGGTCAGCTCACTTTGAGCGAGTCCCAGCCCAAGCAGTAGATCACGCACCCGCGCAGGGTAGGAGTCACCGCCGAGGGCGTGATATTCTTCGACAAGTTTATGCTGCGCTTCAAGAGCTTGTTGAAGTTTACGTTCATTGCCGAAGACATCAGGTTCACCCAAACTATTTTCCACACGCGCCAATTCGGCGTGGACTTCAGCCACACGCGGATTGCCCGCAAGCGCGGCAGCCAGAGCTGTCAGCGTAAGATCAAGCTCGGGCTGTTGAGACAGATATCCCGTTGTAATGAGTCGGGCGCGGGTAATGGATCCGCCCATTTCGGGGGCATACTCGCCTTCGATCATTTTGAAAAGCAAGGATTTCCCCGCGCCATTCGCACCGATCAAACCGATCTTCTGACCGTTTTGGATTTCCCAGTTGAGATTTTCAAAGATGCGTTTGGCGCCGAGAATTAGAGTGATGTTTGCAAGTTGAAGTTGTATCATTTTATTTTTCCATTATTTGTAGGGGCGACCCGTCCATATTAAGTAGACCACTAGAAAAACCCCGTCGGGTCGCCCCTACATAATAAATAAAAATGCCGCAGGAAAGCCTGCGGCAGAAGAAGGTTGACGAATACCATTCATACTTTCAGCATACAGGCGCGATTCTAGAAAGCCCTGTGAAATCAAAGCCACGTGCACCAATAACCAGTGGGGATTTTCCTGAACTGAAGTCGTAAATCATTTCGCGATTATAACTGAAAAATGTGGCAAAATATAGATATGCCCGAGCTGACCACCTTAAGCCAATCTTCATTACAGGATCATCACGATTGTCCGCGCCGATTTGAATTGCGCCATCTTCAGCGCTTGTCATATCCCGCCATTGAAACTGAGCCTGCGCTTGAAAATGAAAAACATCAGCAGGAGGGCGAATATTTCCACCGCCTCGTACAGCAGAATCTTATTGGCATTCCCGCGCAGCAAATTGGAAAATTAGCCAATACAGATAATTTAAAAAGATGGTGGGAGAATTATTTGAACGCAAAAGACCTGATGGGTCTCGCGCAGCGCCCTGTGGGTCGAGACCGCTCAGGTCTATATTCAGAAATCACCCTCTCTGCGCCGCTTGGTAAATTTCGTCTCGTTGCAAAATATGACCTGCTTGCGGTTGAAAAAAATAAAATTACCATTTACGACTGGAAAACTTATCGCAAACGACCGAAGACTGAATGGCTGAGCGTACGCTGGCAAACGCGTGTGTATCGCGCATTGCTCGTTCAGGCCGGCGCGCATTTCAATAATGGTATCCCTTTTGAACCCGGGCAAATTGAGATGATTTATTGGTTCGCAGACTTCCCGTCCGAACCCGCGCATTTTATTTATAAAGCTGATCAATATAAGCGGGATTGGGATGCGCTCATAAAAATTGCGGATGAAATAAAAGCCGCTTCCTCCTTCCCGCTCACTGACGAAGTCTCGAAGTGCAATTACTGCCCCTATAGATCCTATTGCAACCGCGGCGTCCGCGCAGGAAACGCCGCCGACGCAGAATTGGAAACCGAAGCTGAAGAATTGTTCGATATAAATTTTGAACAGATCGGCGAGATCGCGTTTTAAGTTAATATCAGCACAGACCGCTATGGTAAAATTTCACTCAACCGCCCCTGTAGCTCAATGGATAGAGTATTGGCCTCCGAAGCCGAGGATCGCAGTTCGAGCCTGCGCGGGGGCACAAACACCCGCTCGCTTGCGGGTTTTTTACTTATTGGTCATATCACATTCAACGAGAAATTTGGAACCAATAGACTCGTGTATCGCATCAACATTTCTTTTTTCATTGCTTTGATGGTTGTAAATAGCGGCTGTATTGTTAATCCTGCCAGTCAGTCCGCAACGCCTGATTTCGTAACCTCCACTTTGCCCGGGCCACCCAATCCAAAAACGACGCCAACCCTTAACCCTTCCGCTGGAACATTGAGCGGGGGCGCAAATTCTACGCCGGCTCCCATCGAAGGAAGTGTGACAACACAGGTGAATGTACGCGCCGGGCCATCGACTGCTGACGACTCAATCGGGATAATCAATAGTTTCACGAAGGTTCAAGTGACAGGCAAAGATGCCACTGGAAGTTGGTACCGAATCGTTTACACAGGGTCGGCAAAAGAATTTGGCTGGGTCCGCGCTGAGTATGTGCAGGTGAATGCCCCAGCGGAGATCCCGGTTGTCGGAAGCATGGCAGGCAACGGCTCCGGCGGCAGCGGGCTTGTCATCCAGAAAATAAATGTTCGCAAAGGTCCCGCTCAAACTTTTGAATCGCTGGGTGTTTTAAATCCAAAAGATGTTGTTTTTATCACTGGCAAAGATC
Source organism: Anaerolineales bacterium (assembly GCA_031412935.1). Classification (GTDB taxonomy): domain Bacteria; phylum Chloroflexota; class Anaerolineae; order Anaerolineales; family Villigracilaceae; genus Villigracilis. The sequence goes on along the minus strand of JANODZ010000074.1, from coordinate 10,463 downwards.
CCAGCGGCAAGTGGATTCAAATTGAATTTGCAAATGCTCCCACAGGAACAGGCTGGGTGGCTTTGGAATTTTTAGAAGTGGGCAACACAGATTCTTTGCTGACGATTGGCGGATCAGAACCGGCAGAACAAGCACCGACAAACGCCGGGTCAATTTTAACAACCATATTTCCGCTGGCTTTTGAAGATGGCGATTCAATGCAAGCGCCCCTGTCGTCAACGATTTTGTCGTCCACAAACGCGCGCGCGTTACAGATCGAGGGGGATGTCTCAGCGCCTGACGGAGACAGACAGGATTGGGTGCAATTCTCATCAAGCGGCAAGGCCGTACTACTTGGAATACAATGTTCAAGTAAAGCTTTACAGGTCGAGTTGTGGAATAACCAAATACTCGTAGAATCATTCCTGCTGACTTGTGGAAATAATCAAACTCTAAGCATTACACCTAAGAGCATATATTTATTAGCCGTCTCTGAACCCGGCACAGTCGATCCCCAATACACAAACTATACGCTGAGCCTGGAACTCCCACGCTAAAAAGAAAATACTTATTTTTTTCGATACTATAGGAACAGATAAGATGGCAAACGAGAAAAAATCATTCAATCTCAGAATTGTTTTATTACTTGGGACGGTTACGATATTGTTGTTCATCCAATTTGCGGGACTTCTGCCCGGCGTAACCACGCCGATTGAACGCATAGAATATTCTACGCGGGATGTGTTCATGCGTCTGCGCGGGGCGCAGGAACCCTCCAATGAAATCGTCATCATTGCCATTGATGATTTTTCATTTAATTGGACGGGTTATCAATGGCCCTGGCCGCGTTCCTACTTTGCCGGGATCGTTGACCAGGTCCATGCCGGCGGCGGCAAGGTCGTAGGTGTGGATATCCTGCTTTTCGAAGCGGATAAAGAACCTGCAAACGACCAGGCTTTTGCCGACGCGCTTGGAAATCTACCCTCGGCGGTTTCTGTGCTTCAGATCTTTGAGAGCCCCGTAAAAGATTTCAATGTTTTCACCCTCTTACAACCGGTCACGTCTTACAGCCAGGTATTTGATGCAACTGGAATCACAGCATTTACGCGTGATGAAGATGCCATTGTCCGCAGTGTGCAGGCGTACGACATTTATAATAATAAGGTTTATTACAATTGGGCGTTTCAGATCGCAAGTCAATACCTCGGAGTTGCCCCTCCCACAAACCCGACCCGCGCAAGTGTCCAATTCAACGATCAATCCGTACCCTTGCGCGGCGGGCAGGTGCTGGTTAACTTTGTCGGACCCGCGAAGACATTTCCCACATATCCTGCAGCCGATGTCCATGATGGCATTACCCTTAAAGGGAGCCCGGATGCGTTTCGCGATAAGATCGTTTTAATTGGAGCGACGACGATTACCTTACAGGATTTGTATCCGACACCGTTTTCGACCCAAATCCCCACTGCGGGAGTTGAAATTGTTGCAAATGTAATTGATACAATTATTACAGGCAAATACCTGACTGAAGCCCCGCCCTGGTTGGCAATATTAATTATCCTTGCTTCTGCTTTACTTGCCGATCTGATCTCAAAGTCCAAACGTCCTACGCTTACCATTGGATTGCTGGCATTCATAATGTTGAGTTATTCTGCTGCAGGATTTTTCCTTTTTATACGCCAACGATTCATTATACCGACTGCAGCCCCATTGCTCATGCTATTTTTTGGTGTTGTTCTTCCAACACTTGAACAAGCCGCATCACAGGAACTTGAAAAACGGCGCGTGCGTAATCTTTTTAGCCGCTTTATCTCACCCGAAATGGTTGACCAAATGATGTCCACCCAGGATTTGAACTCTCTCAATAAACGTTCAGATGTAAGCATCATTTTCTCGGATCTTCGTGGATTCACCACCCTTTCTGAAAAACTTGCACCGGAAGATGTAGTGGCATTGCTAAACCCCTATTTGGAAGCCATGTCGAAAGTCATCTACAAGCACGGCGGCACAGTGGACAAATACGAGGGCGATGCGATCATCGCATTCTTCGGGGAACCCGTCCCTTTCAAGGATCATGCAGTCCGCGCCTTACATACAGCGCTCGACATGCGTGTGGCATTGGTTGAATTAAGAAAACAATGGGCGCAGGAGGGACGTCCCAGCCAGATCGAAATGGGAATTGGAATTAATTCCGGGGAAGTGTTTGTAGGCTTGCTTGGGTCTGAAAAGCGCATTAACTACACCGTCATCGGCGACAACGCCAATCTGGCTTCCCGTCTTCAGGACCTCACGAAGACCTATGCCTGGCCAATTCTGATCAGCGAAAGCACCAATCAACAAGTGAAGGATGAATTTGATACAGAGTTCGTAGATGCAGTCACGGTCAAAGGGAAAACCCAAGCTGTCAATGTCTACAAGGTGATCGGTCGTAAAGGCGCACCGAAATCGGAACAACTGCAGTCCTGGCAAATATAACAATCGATCCATCAACACAACAACCAGTTCCTTCAGGGGCTTGTTCAAACGGATGCAATTATCAGAATCCATGCCGGATTTTATTTGATCCCCCGGATAGTTCACTCATTTGTGTGGATTTGTACAAAAACAGATTTTTTGGTATAGTTATGTATATTTTTCACAAGTGCGAGGGCAAAAGATGAATGCAGAAAAAATACCGGATATCATCATTGGCCGTTTGCCCATCTACTTGCGGGCGCTGCAACGCATGGCCGAGAGCGGACTTGTAACCACCTCTTCTCAGGAACTCGGAGAACTCGTAGGTATTTCAGCCGCTCAGATCCGCAAGGATATTTCCCAATTTGGTGAATTCGGAAAGCAAGGCACAGGATATTCCATAACTTACCTGCTCGATAAACTACGTGAAATCCTCAAAGTAAATCGCATCTGGGAGGTCGCGCTAATCGGCGCCGGGGATATGGGGCGCGCATTGGCACGCTATCAAGGCTTCACAAATCGCGGCTTCCAGATCGTCATGATCTTCGACAATGACAAAGAAAAAGTCGGGCGAAAAATTGACGATTTCACGATTGAAGATACTGAAAAAATGAGCGGGCGCGTAAAATCAGCCGGCATTAAGATCGCAATGCTTACGGTCCCCGCACAAGCTGCGCAAAGTGTAACAGACAACCTTTTGCAGGCAGGCATAAAATCCATTCTCAACTACGCGCCTATCAGTTTAAGTGTGCCTGCTACTGTTAAAGTTCAATATATTGATCCCTCCATTCATCTGCAGCGCATGACCTATTATTTATAAATAAACAAGCGGATATATAAAATGACTCGCTATACAACGGCGGGTCATTTTTTGTTAATCTAATCTTCCTCTTGTTCCTTATTAATTTGATTCAATAGATATAAAATAAAACAAGTGACCCGCCAACTGTCACCTGTTTACTTTTAAAGATTAATTCTAAACTTGCGGCAAATTCCTGCGGATCATATTCAACATCCCAAAACTCTTTACAGCGCCTTCCACAACACACGTCAATGGATTATCCACCAGATAGGCCGGGATGCCAAGTGATTTGGTCAAAAGTTTATCAACGCCGCGCAGGAGCGCTCCTCCACCGCATAAAGCCACACCGCGATCAATAATGTCAGAGACCAATTCAGGGGGTGTCTTTTCAAGTACCTTGCGGCCAGTTTCGATGATCCGCTTCAAGGGTTCCTGTAAAGCTTCGACGATCTCACCCGTAGTCAACGTGACCGGTCGCGGCAATCCTGTCACCTGATCTTGTCCCTGCACTTCCATAATGTTTTCAGTATCTTGTGGAACCGCCGCTCCAATGCGGATCTTTAATTGTTCAGCCAGCACTTGCCCAATCATCACGCCGTATTTCCGGCGCACATAATTGACAATCGCTTCATCCAAATCCATGCCGCCCGCGCGTAATGTATCCGCTGCAACAATGCCGTACATCGCCATGACCGCGGCTTCAGTGCAACCGCCCCCGAGGCTGATGATCATATTGCCTGAGGGTGAGTTTATGGGCAGGTCAATTCCAATCGCTGCGGCTAAAGGCTGCTGAATGAGGAATGCTTCGCGACTCCCGGCTTCCATGATTGCCTCATACACCGCCCGCCGCTCAACACTTGTCACTCCATAGGGCACAGAGACCATCACGCGCGGACGAAATATACGCATCGAACCACTTACGCGTTGTAACAAATATTGAAGCAATGTTTCAGTTATTTCATAATCAGCAATCACTCCATTTCGAAGCGGACGCGCAACTTCGATGCTGTCTGGAACCTTTCCCAACATATCCCGCGCCTCTATACCAACCGCCACCATCTTTTGGTCTTCCACTTCGATGGCAACGATGGTCGGCTCTTCCAACAGCACCTGCGTGCCGTCAGCAATACGCGTAAACATGGTGCCCAAATCAACACCCAAGTCATTTGAGAATAATGCCATTATTTTATATTATCCGATGCTGGAATATGCATCACGGAGGCGGGAAGCAATACGCTTTCTTGAGAAACAATTTTACAACATGTAGTCAATTCAACTCCCGGATTATAATTTAAAGATGAGGCTTCATTTTTCGCAAATAAATCATTGCACATATGTACAATTCAATAGTACCAGAAAATATGCGGCAAGTTTTTACGGTTATAGATTGAAAGACATCTACTCTCCATCAAAACTTTATTAGGTTCAAGCTACCGGCTTGGATTCTCCGGGATTTTATCTAAATTCAGGTTGTATTCCCCGCCTGAATAATCATTAAACCCCTGCGAGAGCATAAACACAAGCGCTGCAATAATACCTGAAAGGGAAGTGATTGTCTAGTTACACACGCTCCACCTTAAGAAATCACTCAAGCCCTTGTTATCTACCCAGCTTGTAATATACTAACGACCGTTACATCAACTCAAGGAGCAAGATGACCGATTCTCTCAATAATGAACGGGAAAAACCTCCCAGCCGTACTATGAAACGCTATTGGAAAATAGCCATTCTCGCAAATATTAAAGATGATAACCACCCGAAACCTGAAGGAGTTCCACCGGATGCTTTTGCAGATTTCGATCACATCGAGACGATAGACTTGCTTCGCGCCGCGCTCGAAACGGATGGCCACTCCACTGTCTTTATCCAGGCTGACAGGAATCTGCCCTACGCCCTCAAAGAAGTACACCCTGATATTTGCTTCAACATCGCCGAGGGACTTGGCGGCGACGCGCGCGAAGCCCAGGTGCCGGCCCTGCTTGAATTGCTTGGTATTCCTTATACAGGTTCACGCGTACTTGCTAATGGAATCTCGCTCGACAAGACTCTGACCAAACGCATCTGGCGCGACCGGCGCCTGCCGGTTGCGCCCTTCCAGGAATTCATTATCGGCGATGAAACTTTACGCGCTGAATTAAAATTCCCGCTCTTCGTCAAACCAGCGCGCGAAGGCACCGGCATGGGCGTGGATATGAGAGCCATCGTCAACAATGACAAGGAATTACGTGAACGCGCCATGTACATCATCAACACCTATCAACAGCCGGCTCTGGTGGAGATATTCCTGCCGGGCCGTGAATTTACAGTTGGCATTCTCGGGCGCGCTGATTCAAAACTATACTCACGTCATCCTGAATGGTATGAGAAAGACGGCTTCCATCGCTTCCCCGTTCTCGAACTTGACACCAGCCGCTCGGTCACACCCTGGGTCTACGGACTCGAAGCAAAATCTAAAGATGTCGGCCAGGATGGTTCTCCCGGTTATTTTTGTCCTGCAGAAATTGAACCTGAACTTGAAAAGAAATTAAAATATTTTGCATTACGTGCGCATCAATTGCTGTATACGTTGGATTACTCCCGCACAGACATTCGTCTTGACGATGAAGGCAATCCTCGTATTATGGAGATTAACACATTACCCGGACTCACACCTAACTACAGCGACTTATGTTTGCAAGCCGCCGCGGAAGGCATCCGCTACGAAGACCTGGTGTTGGAAATCCTTTATCTCGGCGCAAGCCGCTGGGGCATGCTGGAACCGCGCGAAATCGTTCCAGAAACAACGAAGAATAAATAACCTCAATTATTTTAAAAAATAAGACTTGTCATTTTTCTTAATGAGAAGTCTAATATTTTAATCATCTTTGAATTCTTAATACATCTTCTTCATGGATGCATATCTGGATACGAGATGAACCCACCAGGGCGACAATTTAACCTTCATCTTTACCCCGCGGATAACCTGCCGCAGCCCCTCTGCGCCTGTGAATGGATCCAAAAATAGTAGAGATCTTCCCACCTCAAAAGCCGCATGCGCGTCCGAGCCGGCTGTCCCTGCGACATTGTGTTCGCGGGCAAACAACTCCGCCCGGCGATTGAAACGCGGCAACATACAACGCGAGTTAAACACTTCGATCGCATCCACAAAAGGCAGGATATCAAGCAGGTCATTTTCCTTCCACCCGCCTTTGCGCATTTCATCAAACGGATGCGAAACACTGATGAACGCGCCCTGCGCTTTTAACCGCTCGATCGTTTCCTGCGGACTAAGATTTGCGGGAATCTCTTCCTGCACAAAGGCGGCAAGAATCTCTCCTCTGGTGGTCATGATTTCTTCCCCAATAATAATCAGCTCAGGATCAATCACCTTGGCCTCGAGAGCGCCCACGATAGAGTTGTGGTCGGTGATCACCAGGCGGTCAATTTTTTTTCGACGCGCCGCCGCAACCAAATCTATCGGGAGCAAAAGGGAATCTTTTGAAGCACAAGTATGACAGTGAAACTCAAGAGAAATCATTTATAGGCTCCTGAAAAACAGATCTTTGATTAATATTTATATTGTAAATCATTTATAAATATAATTAAATCATATTTAAGCGGGAAACATTTTCAATGAATAGTAAATCAACACTCCATGATTTTTTCTTGACGCATGCTTCCCGGAGTGGTATCCTTGCCCGCAATGTTCAGCCAATTTGTTTTCGTTACCAATCATACCAATCGCAAAACCTGCACTCTTAGAGCGGCGGGGCTTTGGTATTTGTCAGATGAACAAGCACAAGATATTCATCAGCGATAACGATACCAAACGCCCCGAACCTCGGGGCGTTATTTTTACCCAACCCCCACCGCCCTAACGGGCACCCTCCCCCAAATGCTCCGAACTTCAGGAGCATTTGGGGGAGGGCAGGGTGGGGGCTTAGGAGAAGCCATGATTTCAAACGCAACCCCGGTCTTCGCCGTTGACGAAAAGAATCTCATTCCTGTCAGCGGCCATTTAAAACAGATGGTGGATATCCCGCCCTCGCGCATGTTCCTGATCAACAAATCGTTGAAAGTTTATGTGGAGAGGAATCCTGGCGCAAAGATATTCGACGCTTCGCAGGGCGACGGGGGAGCTTCACTACCGGGAACACCTCGTGCGATTTTGGAACGCGCATCTCAACTTCAAATTGAACATGGTACGGCTTACGATATGCCTTTCGGCACCGAAGCCTATCGCAAGGCGGTGGTTGAGCAATATTGGAAACTTGACTCATCCTCAGGCTGGGGACCTGCCAACGTGCTCGGCACAGCAGGCGGACGTGATGCACTCGTCAAGGCCTATCAAGCCATGCTCGCATTGGGTCATGGACGTCAAGGTGATTTAATTATGGTATCCCGCGTCCCGTGGATTTCATACAACTGGGGCCCATACGGAGTCGGCGCAAATGTTTTATGGGCGCCCGGTGACCCGGCGGAAGGCTGGGCATATTCAGAAGAAGCGATTCGGGAGAGTGTGAAATTTGCCGAATCAAAAGGAAGAAAAATAGCAGGTCTTCTGATTACAAATCCTGATAATCCGACAGGCATGACCATCACCGTTGAGAAACAAGCCTCACTCGCCAAAGCCGCGCTGGAAGCAGGCATTGCTTTCGTGCTTTTCGATTGGATGTATCACTACGTCACCGATGAATCCCCAATGGATTTGAACTCCTTCCTGAAATTCTTCACTCCCGAAGAGCGTAAGCGCATCATGTTCCTGGATGGCATTACAAAATCACTCGGCGGATCAAACATCCGCAACTGCCATTTGATCGCGGATGAAGCCGTCATCAAATTCATCACGGCGCGCGCCTCACACGGAGTCATACCTTCATTTTTTTCATTAGCAGTTGCAATGGCTGCCTACGAAATGGGATTTGATAAAGCCGCCCAAACCATCATCGAGCCAACCAACGCCAGCCGTGTGGTCTTGAAAAAATTATTAGCCGAACAAGGTTTCCAACACATCATCGGCAAAGGCTATTATGCTTTTATGAATGTCGCAGAATTTACCAAAGCAAAAGGATGGAATGACAGCGAACCACTCGGACAATATCTTGCCGAAAATCACGGCATCGCCATCGTCCCTGGCGCATTCTTCTCCCCCTTCGGCAATGACTGGATCCGCTTCTCATATGCCACACCTGCTGAAAAAACCGAAGGCGCGTTTAAAAGGTTGATTGAAGGGTTGGAGAGTTTGAAGAAGTAAAATAATCAAGATAGAGGAAAGAAGAAAGAAGAAAGATAGAAGAATATTTTTCTTTCCTCTTTCTTCTTTCATTTGCAGTATACAGCACAAAACCTTCACCATTACTTCAAACTTTAGGAATTCACCATGCCCTCAAAAAAATTTGCAGATAAATATCTTTTAGCTCTTGAACAAGCTGCCAAAGAAAAACCCCAAGGCGGACTCAACGGCTTCGAGCAGGAATGGAATCTGCTGGATGAAGAATTGCGGCCATTGCTCACTGTGGGTGCGGGACCCAGCCAGCAATCTTTTGTAGATTATCTGCGCGCTGAATGCATTCCGCCCTGGCAGGCACAGTTCAGCCAGCTTGAAATCTTTCACTGGATGATCGAATGGGCAACGCGCCCGTATTACACTCCGCGTGGAACGATCTATGAAGCGCGTCTCATGGAAGCTTCGCTCGTCAACACGCTGCATCGCGCGGGCATAAACTTTGGCGAACGTCTGCATTACTGGCACGGCAATCTATTATTCCTGACCGACATAAATCATGGGTCTTTGCCGGGCAGCCATGGCATCGCCAAGCGGCGTTATCTCGAAAAATGTGTCGACCTATATGGCGGCGGGCTTGCCACCGCGGGCATTCACTCGAATCTTTCACTGCCCGACCCCCTCTTCACATGGGATTTTATGCATCTCTCCGCAAGTGAACGCGGCGATAAGCATCTGGATGAATTCAAGTCTGAATTTTATATTACCGCCACACGCCTCATGCGAGCCTTCGCGTCACTCTTCGTCGCTACCGCTGCGTCAACGCCGATGCAGGCTCAAGTTAAAGATGGCCGCGCAGTCGTCGTCTTAACCGAGCATGATTCGATCCGCAATCTCACCTTCCCAAATCCGCGTGAGATCGATCTTCCCGATCTCTATCGTTCCTATGATGATTATTTGCAAATCTCTTATGACCTCGTGCGCCGCGGCGTTCTTTTTGGAAATAACAACTGGACTCCCGTGCGCGCGCGTTCATTTGCCGAACCTGTTGAGCGGTTGATCTCGACCACAAGCGACGAACTCACGGCTCTTTATACCCGCGGCCTGTTCGCTGTTGGTCAGGCGACTCCTCCCGACGAGATGGCTCAACAGATCGAAAAACAGAATCTTATGGCGCGCATCAATCTGCCAATGGGACGTGTCGAAGTCCGCGTGGATGATGGCGGCCACAGCCTCGATGTTGATATCGCAAATTTAACTCTCAAACATTTATTACTTTTGCGCATTTATTCAGACCCGCAATTTGCGCGCGGCTTCCGCTATGACCGCGAAGATATTACACGCGCGCGCGCGAATGAAAACCTCGCCGCGAAATTTAGTATGCGCGCCGAAATAGAAAATCCGCTGACAGGTAAACCAACTTCCATGCGTGAGTTCCTCAAGTGGACTCTCAATGAAGTACGCCCGCTGGCTGAAGCATTGAACATGTGGGATGACCTTAATCCATTGGTTGAATTCTCTGAAGGCGCACGGAACACGGCCGCGAAAATCCGCACCCGCTTGCAAAGTGAGTTAGGCGATAACAATGAAGTGTCGTTTGATGTCTTGAAAGAATTACATTTTGAGCGCGAAGCCCAGGTCAAAGCGGACGTGGAACGCATCGCGTCTGAATATTTGTCTCTAGGCGCGGATACTGCCAAGATCGCTGAATTCCTGCAACGCGGACGTGACGCCGCACGCCTGACCGAGCAAGCGCCGATTCAATTCCGGGCTCGCGCACAAGCAATGGTTGAAATTTCGTATCCAGATAAAACCAGCGAAATCCTCGACCTTGCTCAACAATTGATCCGCATTCCATCCGTCACCGCCTGCCCGCATGAACGCTACGATGAACTCCACCGCGCAGCTTCATTGATCGATGATTACCTTCGCAACGCCGGCTTGGACGTGAAATTTTTAGATGGAAAATATCCTGCTATCTATGCGGCCTTCCCAACAACTACCAATTACCAGTCACCCAACAAC
>JANODZ010000073.1:0-1945 GCA_031412935.1 Anaerolineales bacterium | reverse complement strand
GACTCGATTGCATTCTCGCCGCGCAAAAAGTCGGCGAGACGGGTCACGTCATCGGCGTGGACATGACTCCCGAAATGATCGATCGTGCCCAGGCGAACGCGATCAGAGTCAAATTAAAGAATATCGAATTTAGACACGGCTACCTTGAAAGCCTGCCGGTTGAGAGCAACACAGTGGATGTGATCATCTCGAACTGTGTCATCAATCTCTCGCCTGACAAGGAAAAAGTTTTCACCGAAGCTTTCAGAGTCCTCGCTCCTGGCGGAAAACTCGCCGTCTCAGATATTGTCACTTCTGGTCCGCTGCCTGAGCAGGTAAAACAAAGCCTGAGCGCGTGGGCGGGCTGCGTGGCCGGCGCAGTGGAAGCCGATGATTATATCGGCATGATGAGGTCTGTTGGCTTCACCGATATTTCCATCACTCCAGTTTTCTTCGACAAACAAACTGTAGACTCCGCCCTGGCCGATCTCGGCGACGCTCTTGACTTGGCTGGCATCTCACGCGAAGATGTATACAAAGCAGTCTATAGCGCGAAGATCACAGCATACAAGCCTGATTGATCTATCTGTCGTGCTGTCAGTCTGTCTACAATTTTTGGATATTCTTTGGGTTAAACACAGAGATCTGTTTGATACCCAACATGGCTTGAACATCCTCATCCAACTCGACCCAGTAAAAACCACGATGCTCCGAATACGGATCGATCTTAAAGACCGTGCCTTCATACCAGCCTTCGTTATTGCCAAATTTCGAATCCAAATAAACTTTTACACGATTGCCGACCTGAATGGCCTCGGTCATTATTTATATCACCAGCCGCGCAGCGACGTCGGCTTGACGCGTAAGGCTACCGAGTAGTCCGTGCCATATTTCTCTGGCGTCATGCCAAGTCCCTTCATGCCCTTGCGGTATTTCCTCAAATAAGCCGGGACTTTATGCGCGGGAAGCGCGTCTCGATCCAAATACGCCCTGCCAATATAAACGATCACATCCGTATCGCCCGTTTCATCGGTGTTGAAATGCATCGAAACCCGGTCATTTTGTTTTATGTGTTGAATTTTAAACGCCTTTGGCCGGCTAAATATCAAAAACGAATCATTGTCCCAGACAAACCAGACGGGCCTCGGTTGTGGTGCGCCAGCCGCGTCAACCGTGGTTAACCAGATGACATACTCGTTCCTGACCAGCTTTTTTGCCTTGCGTTCAAGTTTAGCTTTAGCGCCGCTCATGATTCTCTCCTGTTATATAGTCAGGCTGCAAGCCTGACCTACGTGGGTTTATTTCGCATTATCTTCGATTCGCAAACCAGAACAAGCCTGCGCCGACGATCATGATGATTGTGCCATTGATCGCCCATTGCGGATTGCCTGTCATATAACTGCCTGGCATAACATTAATACCCTGCAGGAAAAACGTGCCGCCGGCTAGAAAAATAAGCGCCGCAAGAAATTTGAGGATGGTTTTTATGGTTGAATTCATGTTTCTCCTGAGTCTACTGCCTAGCGCGCCAATGCGAGCAAAGTACGGAAAGCACGATAAATCGTGACCATATCATCCGCCGTATATTCCACACGCCGGTCCACTGTCCGCTTTGCAAATGGCATGAGCGCGGCTCTGTCTGCCATATCTGATTGTTCAAATTCCAACGTCATTTTGATTGGACTCGCAACCTTAAAAGGCTTCGGCGCTTTTCCACTCCGAAGGTTGATCACAGCCCGCTTGGCGGATTCTTCGATTAAGCTGGCAGTGACCATGGGCGGCAAACATTCTGCAGACATACGGCTGGCCGCTTTCTTCACCTGCGCAACCTCGATCTCATTGCCAAAAAACTGCTGAACCTCCGCGCACAAGGTTTGGTCTCCGGAAGCCATGATGATCGGGACATCATAATGGCCGCAGACCGCGCCATTCAACCCCGCTTCTCCGAAAGCCCGATCATTGATCC
>JANODZ010000072.1:0-11602 GCA_031412935.1 Anaerolineales bacterium | reverse complement strand
TAATTTTCAGCCCATTTTTCAATGCCCGCCTGACCCACCCTCTCGCTCCCGTCGTACCCGAGGCGGCGATAGCTATTAATTTGTTCGGGGGAAATAAGTTGTGTATACCCAACGGTTTGAGGCGCAAGGCCGGTCTTCACATAGTATCGCGAGTTGTATTCATCAGAGACCGCCAGTCCACCCGGCCTGATGGAAAGCAGGCGTTGAGCTTCTTCACGTGTGCCTTCGCACATGGGGATGTAATTCCCAGGGCCAGACGCATCGATCTGATCGCGGATATATTTGGGGTCGTATCCGCAAAACTTTCCAAGTTCGTTGACAAGGGTGTTGATGGTTTCATAGTCGATCTGTTCTGTCTGAATGCCGAAAGCAAATGCATCTGCTTGAGAGACAATTGCTTTTCCCTCACGGTCATATATATCACCGCGCGCAGGGATGCTATAATCCATTCGGAGCTGGTTGCCTTCTGCAAGTTCCTGCAGGATCAGGCTGTCATTCCAGATTACTTTCCATGCGCCATCTTCATTGACCAGGTTCATAACATTATTCCGTTGAATGTCGCCGGCTAATGAAGTTTTGTAGGTGATGCTGTATCCAACTTCAGCATTTATCGGGTTGATTTTTGATGAGTTGATCACATATTCAACACTGGCTGCGCTCATTACATTCAAGGTGTCATTCCAGCGTTTGGAAAAATCCTCCAGTGTGATCGCCTCACGGCTGGATTTAGCCAGCAAAGCATACATCGTTTCAAAATCATCAGTTTGCAAAGCCTGGAAAAATTTTGTGACTGCATCCTGCGCATCCGGCGCACGCGTGATCATAACCTGCGCAGTGGGCAGGGGCGGGGTGGGAGTGGAAGGGACAAAAATACCCGGCACATTTCCACTACATGCCGTGAGAAATATAATTATCAGAATAAAATTTATCCAGTTTAAAATCTTCATTCGTTTCCTCTTCAAGATATACCGTAGGGCGGGTTTGTAACCCGCCAAAACTTGTGCTTTCAAAAGTTGTCAGGCTGCAAGCCTGACCTACAACTTACTCATTACGCAGAATCGCGCTCGAAACCGGGCATTGATAATTTAATAGATTTTGACAAGCCATAGGCACATTTGCAGGGGGTTGAACATCCAATTTCCGCAAGGCACGCACCACATGGCACATGGGCAATCCCATCACGCTTGCATAACAGCCGCGCATGGAATCAACGGGTTGGAAATCGGGATGTTGAATGGCATAGGCGCCGGCTTTGTCCATCGGGTCGCCTGTTTGAACGTAGGCCTGGATTTCATTATCAGAATATGCGCGCATGGGAACGTCGGTGATGCACAACTCGGTCATCATCTTTCGGTCACTCACGCGATAGATCGCCACACCCGTGTAGACTTGATGGGTTCGCCCGCGTAATTGTTTGAGCATCCTTTTGGCATCTTGCTTATCTTTGGGTTTGCCAAGGATCTCATTGCCATCTATTACCGCGGTATCCGAGCCGATGATGATGCTCTCAGGCTCAGCCCTTTCTGCAACAGCCAGCGCTTTGGCTTGCGCGAGGCGTAATACATATTCTTTGGGCGCTTCAGCGGCCAACTGGCTTTCATCCACATCTGAGACGATGACATTGAACATCCAGTTCCCCAACGCAAAAAGCTGTTTGCGGCGCGGAGAATTGGACGCCAACCATAGAACCATCTTATCTGTCACTCAAATAATTCTAACACAATCCTTTTTGATGATTTAATATCGAGGAGCGGTTAATCTCGAGTTTTTTAAATAGATTTACACTTGCGCCGCACGCCACATCGGCTCTTTGCATTGCTTCGCATCGCAAAGCAATGTCGCATTCGCGGAGCGATGCCGAAGGTGCAGGTGACCACGGAGATCGCAGACTCTTCGCGCACGGAGATACCCTCTTCCCGCAGGGGCCGCTTTAGGCACTTAATAAGTACTGGTCATTGTTATTTTCCTCTGGCATGTTCTTCTTTCACGTTGTACAATGATTAAAAAATAACCCGGTCAATGCGGAGGCAATATGCAACAACTGAAGGATCGAATCTTAAGGGATGGCAAAATTTTGGGGAATGGGATTCTAAAGGTGGATAGCTTCATTAATCATCAGGTGGATCCGTCTTTAATGGATGCGTGTGGAAAAGAATTTGCAAAACGATTTGCGAATGTCGGCGCCACTAAAATACTGACCGCAGAAATTTCCGGCATCGCGCCTGCCCTCACTACTGCCTTTCATCTTGGCTTGCCCGTTGTATACGCGCGTAAAACAAAGCCGATCACCATGCCCGATCAAGTGTATCTAACCCTTGCACCTTCCCATACAAAAGGACGCATGGTGGAATTGATTGTTTCACCTGAATATCTTGCCAACAACGAGAAAGTACTCATCATTGACGACTTTCTTGCATCTGGCGCAACCATTCTGGGTTTGGTACGTTTGGCAGAAGCCGCAGGCTCAAAGGTCGTCGGCATTGGCGCGTTGATCGAAAAGGATTTTGAAGGCGGGCGCGCAGCGCTTTCTTCAGTGGGAGTTCAAATAGAATCACTGGCCTGTATTGCTTCACTGGATGACAATAAGATCACTTTCGTGGATTAGACGTTGAACGTTAAACGTTTAACGCTCAACCGAATCCTCTGGCATCCAATTTGTATCCGCTGCATCGGATGGATCTTTGCCTATATGAGTTTCCTCATTCCAGTCACGCGTCTGCGTGAGACCTCAAACCTGCTTGCGTTTCATCATCCTTCGCCCAGCTATAAGTTTCACGTGCTGATCGTGCCCAAGCGCGAAGTTACTTCTCTTGCACAGCTTGACCCCCAAGATACTGCCTTCCTCACCGACTTATATTCCACCGTACAAAGCCTTGTAGACGAATTTCATTTGCAAGCCTATCGTCTCATTGTGAATGGCGGAGAGTATCAGGATTTCCCGCATTTACATTTTCACCTTATCTCTGACGTTTCAACCTTCAAACGTTAGAACGTTGAAACATTTTCAGGATACTCAATCATGACACAATCCATTGCCATTCTCGATTTCGGTTCGCAATACGCACAGATCATCGCCCGGCGTATCCGTGAAGCAAATGTATATTGTGAGTTGTTCGCCTGGGATGCACCTCGCGAAAAAATCCTATCAATCCATCCCAAAGGGTTCATCCTCTCCGGCGGACCGAAGTCTGTTTACGAAGAAAACGCTCCGTTTATCCAAAAATTCATCTTGGATTCAGGCCTGCCCATTCTCGGGATTTGCTATGGCATGCAGGCATTGACTCATGCGCTCGGCGGCAAAGTCAGCCCGTCTTCTGAACGTGAATATGGCTCCGCAATTTTGGAACCATTGCTGCCTTCCATTTTGTCTGTGCTTTCAAAAGTTTGGATGTCGCATGGCGACCGGATCACACGCATGCCGGAGGGTTTTATCGCATTAGCAAAGTCTGGCAATAGTCCTTTCGCGGCCATGGGTGATATGCAGAGAAAATATTTCGGTGTGCAATTTCACCCCGAAGTGCATCACACTCCCAGGGGAACTGAATTGCTCAGGCATTTCGCAATTGATATTTGCGAAGTAAAACCAGAATGGACTCCATTATCCATCATTGAAGCAAGCGTCAAACGGATTCGCGAACAGGTCGGCAAGGAACGTGTGCTCGCGGCGGTCAGCGGCGGCGTGGATTCAACCGTCGCGGCGGCCTTGGTGCATAAAGCAATTGGTGATCAACTCATTACTGTGTTTGTGGATACAGGTTTGCTCAGGCATAAAGAAGGTGAGCAAGTTGCATCTGCGTTACGCGGCGGATTGGGCGTGGAGTTAATCACTGTGCAAGCGAGCGCTGATTTTCTCGGTGCATTAAAAGGCATTACCGACCCCGAGCAAAAACGAATGATCGTCGGCGAGAAATTTATCCGTATTTTTGAACAGGAAGCAAAGAATGTTGGCAAGCCAAAATTTTTAGTGCAAGGCACGATTTATCCGGATGTGGTTGAGTCTTCTGCGCCAGATCGAAACAAAGCCGAGAAGATCAAGACGCATCATAATGTGGGTGGACTTCCCAAAGATATGCAATTTGAACTCGTTGAGCCGTTACGTTATTTATTCAAGGATGAAGTCCGTTTGGTGGGTGAAGCGCTTGGGTTGAGTGAAAGCCTCGTTTGGCGGCAACCCTTCCCAGGTCCGGGGTTGACCGTGCGCTGTCTCGGGGAATGCACGCCCGAGCGTGTGTCCTGTCTGCGGGCGGCGGATCACATCCTACAGGAGGAATTATCCAAAGAAGGGGTTTTGGGTAAAGGCGGCACAGCTTCGCAGGCTTTTGTGGTTTTGCTCCCGGTAAAATCGGTAGGCGTGATGGGCGACATGCGCACGTATCAGGAGGCGGCCGCGATCCGCGTGGTGACCACTGAAGATTTTATGACCGCCGATTGGGCGCGCCTGCCGCATGAGTTACTGGCTAAAATTTCAAACCGTATTGTCAATGAGGTGGATGGAATCAATCGGGTGGTGTATGATATTACAAGTAAACCGCCCGCTACGATCGAGTGGGAGTGAGACGACTTACTATTTACGATTTTTGATTTACGTTTTGCGATTTTTGATTTACGATTTTTGATTTACGATTGGGAATTTGAAGGCGGATTCAAGGAGAGAAATGAATTTTGACATCAGCAATATTTTGACTCGCGCCGGGCAGATAACCTGGAAGCATAAATCCATTTGGGGGTTGTTGATACTGCCCATGCTGGTGGCATTCCTGCCGATCATATTGTTTTTCATTTTCTTTTTGATCGTCATGGCGATCACGAACGGAGATATATCCGATGCCATGTTCATAGTTTTGGCCATAATCTTCTTCCTGGGTTTAGTGCTATCTACATTTGTCAATTTTGCGGTTCGTTCCGCATCCAGTTCAGCGGCCACGCTGGGAATACTCCGCGCTGAGAGTGGGGAAGGCTCAACTAAATTTATGGATTTGCTCAGGGATGGCCTGCCGTATTTCTGGCGCATCCTTGGGGCGATGGTTGTGGTCAACCTGACGGTTGGATTGGTTTTTGCCATCTTTAATTTGCTGGCACTTATGTTGATTCTGGTCACCATCGGAATGGCTTCATTTTGCGTGCAACCCATCATGATCCTGCTTATGCCATTCATGTTCCTGGTGAACGGCGTCCTGGAAGCCACACAAGCTGCAATCATCACAAAAGATATGAATGTCATGGATGCGATCAAACATGCCCTGCAGTTGGTGCGGACCCACGTTTGGAAATATGTCATCATTACACTGATCGTGTATTTCGGAAGCTCTATTTTGACAAGTTTTATCGTCATCCCGTTGATGACGCCATTATTTATTGTCCCTTTTCTGTTTACAATCGGACAGGAAATGAGCATGCCAAGCGTGGCCTTGATCTCTGTGATATTGATCTCCATTTTCTTCCCGATAATAATGCTGGTTTCTGGCGTGCTCGGTGTTTTCATGAAAGCGTCGCTTGATATTACATATTTGAGGCTCACCAGCCCTGCTGATATATAGAGAATCAGGTATGATTCCGCAATTCGTCCAAGGAGCCCGTCATGAAATTCGATATTGTTGAAGTGTTTACCCGCGCCGCAAAGATCACCTGGAAGCACAAGGTGCTGTGGATATTTGGCATCCTTGCCAGTTGCGGCAGAGGCGGCGGGGGCAATTCCAACTCCGGCAGTAATATGAACGGGAGCGGAATAAGCGATAGCCCATTAACCCCGCAGATGACGAGACAGGCTGAGTCTTTTTTTGAAAATTTGGCAAGTTGGTTCGAGCAAAACACATGGATCATTTATGCAATTACTGCGGCAATTTTTATCCTGTTGCTGGTTCAGATCGTTATCATCACCATCGGACAGACTGGTTTAATTCGCGGCGCCCATCAAACCGAAATGGGCGTTGAGAAAATTAATTTTGGCGAGCTATTCCGTGAAAGCCTTACATACTTCTGGCGCATAACAGGGATGCGCGGCATCATATTTTTACCGCCCATCATTATATTGACCGGCATGTTTGTTGTAATGGTATTCTTCTTTGCCGCCTCTCCCGATGCAATTGGCGCAGTATCTGGGCTAGCCGCAGTCTTTATCGGAACATGCTGCTGCCTTCTGCCCTTTATGATCGCGCTGGGGTTATACGATTCACAAGCAGTGCGCGCCATTATCCTGGAAGATATGGGGGTATGGGCATCCATATCACGCGGCTGGGGAATATTCCGTAAAAATATAGGCGGGCTGATCGTTGTGGCTGTCATTCATTTCATCCTCAACCTGATCATTGGAATCATCGTTGTGCTCCCAATATACATCGTCCTGTTTCCAGTGATGTTCAGCTTTCTGGCGGGAAACATCACTTCATGGCAGCCCTTTATTCTTACCGGCATATTTATTTTATTGTATTCGCCGGTCGCGTGGTTCTTAAACGGAATTTTGATGACATACACTCAAATAATATGGACTCTGATTTACATGCGCGTTACAGCGCCAAACGAAGATGCTCCTGTTATGATTGAGGCCAATGCGTAAATTCCTTCTTTTGTTTCTTGGCCTAAGCCTGTTACTCGGCACTGCATCCAGCGCAATTGCGCGGCAATCAAACCTTGCTTCTGCGGATCTCTACCCGGCGGATACTTCCTCCTTCCCAAAAATTTCTGCGTTTTTAGATGTTTTCAATTCAAACGGAATTTTCGCCTCCGGGCTTATCCCTGAGGCTGTTACTGTTATCGAAGACGGACAGCCGCTCCCAATCGACTCGCTTTCCGAGATCGCAGTGCCCTTACAGCTTGTGATCGCCGTCAACCAGGGTCCCCCTTTGGATACACGTGACTCGGCCACAAACACTTCACGCTTTCAACGTCTGGCACAGGTTTTAGCTCAATGGGCGCAAAGCCGCCCTCCAGAAATTCCGGACGACTACAGCCTTGTCAGCCAGGCAGGTCCGGTGATCAATCATGCCAATGCCACAGATTTTATTGTGGGTCTTACCACCTTTCAACCCGATTTCCGCGCGGCTACTCCCAATTTACAATCGCTGGCCGTCGCCATGGATACGGTCAGCGCGCAGACATCACGTTTGGGTGTGAAACGCGCGATTCTATTTATCACCCCACATACCGATGACCCCAATGTCACATCCATCCTCGAACAATATGCGCAACGCGCTATTGAAAATAACATCCATATCTTTATCTGGTTTGTAGATCTTGATTCAACCTTCGCCACCACCAGCGCGGCGGCATTTAATAACCTTGCCATACTAACAGGCGGAAGTATGTTTAAGTATTCCGGGACCGAAAGATTCCCCGATCCGGAATCTTATTTTGCCCCTCTGCGCCGGGTTTACTCAATTTCCTATACATCCCACGTAAACACCTCTGAGACGCATACCCTTGGCGTAAGGGTAATTCTTCCTGTGGGCTCTTTGAATTCTGCAGAACAAAATTTTCAGGTGGATGTTCAGCCGCCCAATCCTTTCCCTGTCACAACCTCCCTGCAGATCACACGGCGCGCGCCTGAAGATGACCCATATAATACAGAAATCCTTTTACCCGTTGCGCAAGAGATTGAGATCATTATCGAGTTTCCCGATGGGCACCCCCGTCCGTTAACACGAACCTCCTTATATGTAGACGGCCTGATCATGGATGAAAATACTGTTGAGCCCTTTAATTTATTTACCTGGGACCTGAGCGCCTATAAGAACAGCGGGGAACACCAGATCATTGTCGAAGCCGTGGATTCTCTTGGCTTAAGCAAATTAAGCATGGGTGTACCTTTGGTAGTGACGGTAATCCAACCGCCGCGTGGAATTGCAGGAATCCTGGGCAAGTATCGGACGCAACTCACATTTGGCGCCATCCTCCTTGCGGGAATGGTGCTCTTCCTGATCCTCATCAGCGGACGCTTCCGTTTGCCATCCATCCGCGCTGCGCAAGACGCGCACCGCGTGGATGCAGATCCATTAACACAATCAATAAATACTGTAACAGGAGTTTCCGTTCTCGCACCGCTGACAGCTGCCCCTGCAGGAAAAACACGAAAGCCGCGCGGCCCCTCAAAGAAAGCCACAGCAGAGTCAAAATCCAAAATGGAAGCGGCGGCGTCCTTCATCCGTATTAATATGGATGGAATGCCTGCAGCGGTTGCGCCCTTACTGCTGATCGAAAAAGAGATTACTTTTGGTACAGATCCTGTGCAATGCACCCAGATCATGGATGAGCCTTCCATTTCATCGCTGCATGCACGCCTCAGGCAGACCGAAGACGGCGGCTACCTGCTGCAGGATCATGGCTCTGTTGCCGGCACATGGGTAAACTATGAACCCATCCCCCGCGAGGGCTATCGGCTGGCACACGGGGATATGGTAAACTTTGGACAATTAAGTTATCGGTTCACATTAAAGATGGCGCCCATGATCTCCAAGCCGACAATTACTTTACAAAACCCCGAAGAATGATTCGTTCTTCTCTTCCTCATTTGCACGTTACCGCGCTCAGCCATGCCGGAATGTCCGGCAAGAATAATGAAGACCGCTTTGCGATCTCATCATTCCAGTTGAGCAATGATGATTCGCGCCCGGCGCTTTTTGCAGTGATCGCAGATGGAATTGGCGGCCACCGCGCGGGAGAAGTAGCCGCTGAAATTGCAGTGAATTTCATTACTGCACGGGTTGCCGATAGCAATGCAAAGAAACCGGCAAATATCCTTGAAGAAGCGATCCAGAATGCAAGTCAATCGATTGCAGCCCATTCTGCAGGTAAAGCAGACCAGGATGGCATGGGCTCAACCTGCGCCTGTGTTTGGGTAATCGAGAATAAACTATACACAGCATATGTTGGCGATTCACGCATTTATCTTTTGCGCGGCAAACATATTCAACGCCTGACGATTGATCATACCTGGGTGCAGGAGGCATTTGAAAAAGGCATTATCACCGCCGAACAAATGCACGATCATCCAAACCAGCATGTCATCCGCAGGCATTTGGGCGGATTGAAATTACCCGAGGTTGATTTTCGTTTGCGCATCGACGATTCGGAATCCAAACAGGAATCAGAAAAGAATCAAGGATTTCAACTTGCATCCGGTGACACCATCCTGGTCTGCACAGACGGTCTGACAGACCTGGTCTGGGATGATGAGATCCTAAAAACCATGCTCTCAAAAAAGACGATAAAGATTGCGGCACAGGCGCTTGTAAATATGGCGAACGAACGCGGCGGTCACGATAACATCACGGTCGTAATCATGTCCATGCCCAGCCTTGAGGAAACCGCGTATAAGAAACAAGGCATTTTGGATTGGTTACTGGGAGAAGGGTAAAGCCTCGGTTTTGAACCGAGGCTCTTTTTATTTTATTATGATTAAGAAAACTATTGCTCAAGCCGCCGTCCTCGGCGGCTTTTTGCGAGTAAATCTTGCGCCGAGGACGGCGCAATGAGCAAGGTTCATTTCTACTCTTATTTGTACGGTAGCGAAATTTTGATGAAGAAAACGCTTCTCACCCCGCCCAAGCCTGCTCTGCAAACTATTTACAGAATCTCAACCCGGGCCTTTTTCCATTTTCTCACGGTCGAGCCATAATTCGCGATATTGGCGATTCCAATCGATCAAGAATCGAATCGCGATTACAGTCCCAGCGCTTAGTACCACCCAAAATGATATGTCGCGAATGTTCATAAGCCACAAAACAGGCGCGGCCAGCAAGCCTGTGATTACGGCAGCGCGCGCTGAGTGATGAATGACAAATACAAGCGTGAGCAGAATCCCGAGGCACACAAGAAATGCAAGTGGGTTTACAGCCAGAAAAGTTCCCCCCGCAGTTGCCAACCCCATGCCGCCGCGAAATTCCGCGAATAGCGGCCAGCAATGACCCGCCACCGCGAACGTGGCTGTCAGTACAACGATGTAGGTCGGGATGCCATCCCGACTTACGGCAAAATAAGTTGGAAGAAATCCTTTCAACACATCCAGTGCAAAAACGAGCGCACCCCAACCAAACCCTGCCTGACGTATCGTATTGGTCGTGGTCGCGTGACCTGAACCAGCGTCACGCACATCCACATTTTTAACATAGCGCGTTATCCAAATAGAAAACGGGAGCGAGCCGCAAAGATATCCTAAAATTGGAAAGAGGAAAGTAGAAACAGATATCATTTTATAAATTAATCCGTTCCACTTTGAAAGGTGTCGTATCTGGATCGATCTGTTCATCAAATTCACGCGCGGCAAGATGTCCGCTGAAGACGGCTTGCGCGATGATATTCGGCGCTTCGGCATCCCCGATCAAACGCAGGGACTTTAGTTTTCCTTCGGCGAGCGCAGGCCTGAGTTCATGATACAAAGCGTCGTTGGGAATTCTATCTGTGACCATGACGATCGCATCGCAGGCGAGAGTCGATTCAGTGGAGGTGATGGTGTTCGTAACTGTGGCATTTGTCGGGGAGTGGGATGCGAGGACATGATTCGCAAGGAGAGTCACGCCCAGGTCAAATAAGCGCTTGAGGATGCGATCCTGTTCAAGGGTGAATTGAGACCAATAGGAAATTGTGGGGGCTGGAGTCATGAGCGTGACTTCACAATTATTCTGTGCAAGAAGTTCAGCGAGGACACCCCCCATATAATAATGATCATCGTCATAAATCAGGATTTTGCCCGATGGAAGCGCGCCATTCATAAGATCATCGGGGGTGAAAATTTTTGCATTGCCATGGACAGGGCGTGAAAGATTACGTCCCATGCCATCGCGCCGCCAGGTTGCGCCCGTGGCAAGGATGACGTGCGGAGCGCCTGCTTCAAGAATATCCTGCTTCAAGAATATCCTGCGCGGTCATCGGGCTCGCTGGGTAGAAAAAAATATTTTGAATTTTTTTAATTTGTGTGATCCGCCAATCAATCACCCGCCGCCATTCACTGAGATTGGGAAGCGCAGATTCAAGGGTCACCCGCCCGCCTGCTTCCCGCCGCGCATCGGTCAGGACGACATGATATCCGCGTTGACCCAACGCGCGCGCGGCTTCAAGTCCTGCAGGACCTGCGCCAATGATAAGAATTTCATCATCTGATTTTTTTTGCTGAATGGTCTCAGGATGCCAGCCGCGCCGCCATTCTTCGCCCATGGTCGGGTTTTGGGTACAGCGAATGGGAACAAAACGCGTATCGCCCGTGACACAAATATTACAGCCGATACATTCGCGAATATCTTCAAGGCGGCCTTCCTTTATTTTATTGGGAAGAAATGGATCTGCTATGCTTGGCCGCGCCGCGCCGATCAAATCCATAATGCCGCGCTCGATCGCAGATGCCATTGAATCAGGCGATGTGTATCTGCCCACACCCACGACAGGTTTGGTAGTGAGCTTTTTTACAAAGGAAATATATTTTTCCTGATGACCCTCTTTGCCAAAGCGCGATGACACCGAATCATTTGCCCAGTTGCTGAGATTCACATCCCATAGATCAGGAAGCTCGGCCAGCATGGCGACGATGTCGTGCGCTTCGCCGTCAAATTGCATGCCGTAGGCATCCGAGCCGAGCAATTCATCCACGGCAAATCTTACGGCCACCGCGCAGGTA
>JANODZ010000071.1:0-2904 GCA_031412935.1 Anaerolineales bacterium | reverse complement strand
TATGATTACATGCGTTTGCTGTTTGCGCGCGCGGGCATTCCCCATTGCCCCGAGTGCGGACGTGAAGTGGTCAAACAGTCGGCGGAAGAGATCGTGGACAAGGTCGCAAAACTTCCTGAGGGTTCACGCATATTAATCCTTGCCCCGTTGGTGCGCGCCCGCAAAGGAACGTATCAGGCGGTCTTTGAAGAGATTCGCAAAGCCGGCTTTACCCGTGTCCGCGTGGATGGAACTGTCCACTCGCTGGATGATGAAATTGAGCTTGACCGCTACAAGCAGCACACCATCGAATCGGTGGTCGATCGGCTGGTCATTTCACATGCAGGGGATAAAGAAGAAAAAAAAGCCGCCCTGACCCGCTTGACTGATTCTATCGAAACCGCTTTGAAATTTGGCGAGGGGTATTTAACTGTTAATTTGGTTGAAGGTTCAAAGTTGAAAGTTGAAGGTCAACCTCCAACCTCAAACCTGAAACCTTCCACCTTTGACCTGAATTTCTCCGAGCATCTCGCCTGCCCTGAACACGGCGTTAGCATCTCAGAAATTGAACCGCGTACTTTCTCCTTTAATACGCCCCAGGGCGCTTGTCAGGATTGCCAGGGACTTGGCTCAAAACTGGAGATTGACCCAAACCGCATCATCCCTGACGACAGCCTGTCTCTGAACGATGGGGCGATCATTAGCATGGAGTGGAGTGGGCCAAAAGAAGAAGGCGGTTATTACTGGCAGGGACTCGAAGCCGCGGCAAAGGTTTACAAAATCGATCTCGATAAACCTGTGAATGAATTAACAAAAGAGCAGCTAAAAATCGTTCTGTATGGCACAGGCGAGAAACAAATCCAAATGAATTATAAAAATTCAAATGGAAATGAATTTAAGTTTACGCGCGCCTTTGAAGGCGTGATCACAAATCTCGAACGGCGTTACCGCGAAACAAATTCCGAGTGGATGCGCGAAAAGATTTCAGAATTTATGTCCGACCGCCCCTGCCCCACGTGCAAAGGCAAAAGACTCAACCCTGCCGCGCTGGCTGTCACCGTGGACGATGTCAACATCATCACTGCCACTTCCTGGCCCGTTTCCACAACTTTGGATTGGGTGAAGAAGATCTCCGGCAAGAATTCTCCGTTAACTTCAAAACAAAAAGCAATTGCAGATCGTGTGATCAAAGAAATATATGAACGGCTTAATTTCCTGGTCAATGTCGGATTAAATTATTTAACCTTGAATCGCCCGGCTACAACTTTATCAGGCGGAGAGGCGCAGCGCATTCGCCTTGCGACTCAGGTCGGCTCGCGATTGGTCGGTGTGTTGTATGTATTAGACGAACCTTCGATCGGTCTGCATCCGCGCGACAATGCCAGATTGCTTGAAACACTAAAAGGTCTGCGCGATTTGGGCAACACTGTTTTGGTCGTTGAACATGATGATGAAACCATCCGCGAGGCAGATTGGATCATCGACATGGGTCCCGCGGCTGGCGAGCATGGCGGCCAGGTCGTCGCTGAAGGCACGCCGAAACAGATTTTGGCGCACCCAAAATCACTGACAGGAGCGTACCTTTCGGGGCGCAAGCAGATCGAGGTCCCAAAGAAGAGGCGCGACGGAAACGGTAAATCGCTAAGAATCCTTAACGCAACGGCAAACAATTTGAAAGGCATCAATGTCTCGATCCCCCTGGGAAAAATGGTTTGCATCACCGGCGTTTCGGGTTCAGGCAAATCCACTTTGATGAGTGATATTTTATACAACGCCCTTGCTGCGAAATTAATGTTCGCACATACGTCTGCGGGCGAGCACGACAAAATCGAAGGCATTGAACATCTTGATAAGATCATCAACATAGACCAATCCCCGATCGGGCGGACGCCGCGCTCGAACCCCGGGACGTATACAGGCTTGTTCGATGAGATTCGAAAACTGTTTGCCGAACTGCCCGAGAGCAAAATCCGCGGTTATAAACCTGGCCGCTTCTCCTTCAACGTCCACGGCGGACGCTGCGAGGCCTGTCAGGGACAGGGTGAACTGCGAATCGAAATGCAATTTCTGCCGGATGTGTACGTACCCTGTGATGTGTGTCACGGCAGGAGATTCAATCGCGAAACATTGCAAGTGATGTTCCACGAAAAATACAGCATCTCTGATATTCTGGATATGACCGTTGATCACGCGGTGACGGAGTTCAAAGATTATCCGCAAATGCAAAATAAATTAAAGTTGTTGCAGGAAGTGGGACTGGGATACGTGCGCGTCGGTCAGCCTGCCACGACCCTTTCAGGCGGAGAAGCGCAGCGCGTAAAACTTTCAAAAGAATTATCGCGGCGAGCCACGGGACGCACCCTCTATGTTTTGGATGAACCCTCTGTCGGCTTGCACGCCGCGGACGTACACAAGTTGATCGAAGTCTTACAAAGACTCGTAAACACAGGCAACTCGGTAGTGATCATTGAACACAATCTCGACATTATCAAAATCGCAGACTGGCTGGTCGATCTTGGCCCCGAAGGTGGAGATAAAGGCGGCGAGTTAATTGCAGAAGGCACACCGGAACAAATCATGAAGGTGAAGGATTCGTATACCGGGAAATATTTGAAAGCACACATGAAATAAAGTTGCGGGTTAAGGGTTGCAGGTTGCAGGTTGCGGGTTGTAGGTACGGGTTGCGGGTTGCAGGTTGAAATTTAAAACGATTAAACCTGCAACTTTCAACTTTCAACTTTCAACTTTCCAACTTTTCAACTTTCCAACGTTCCAACGTTTCAACTTTCCAACTTTCCAATTTTTCAGGTAGAATTATTTTACACTGCGTCATATCGGAAACCATCTTAGCAAGGGCGCTTTGTAAAAAGGAAACAAGCCATGTACAATCGACCTCCAATTTCATCCGGCTCATCACCGATTTCC
>JANODZ010000070.1:0-3049 GCA_031412935.1 Anaerolineales bacterium | reverse complement strand
GCTGTTCGCGTTTTGCCACCACGATGTTAATAAAGAAGGTGATGACCGTGAGCAGTGCGCCGACTGCGAATAAAATATAACTTAAATAGAAAAGCGGGTGTGCCTTAAGGGGAACATAAGCGGTGAACATTACCGCCGATTGAGGATCAATCAGCACGACGCCGTTTACCAGCAATCCGCCGATGGTCATCATTGCGAAGCCGACCCAGGCCAGTTTCGGCGCGGCATGACGTGCATTTAATAGAACGGTGCTACCGAAATGCAAGCCAGCCATTTCAAAAAATACGATCCAGGCCACGAGCATATCTATGCCGTGTAATGTCAGCAGGCGATAGAACCAATTCGCAGGGAGTAGATGAATCGCCTGCCAGCGGGTTAATGCGATTAACAGCGCAGCAATTCCGCCTAGCGTAAGGGTGACGACCGCCATGACCGCATTGGCAATGATCAGACGTTCTGAGTGCATATCCACTTTTAGAGTGGTTACCGGACAGTTGCGATAATCATCTTTCGCGCCGCTGGTCCATGGAGTGGTAGGTGCAAGAGTAGCCATATGTGATTCTCCTAATTCTCAACCACAATGATTTTGCCGGTCATTGTGTGATGACCGACGTCACAATATTCATTGCAAACAATCGTAAAAATCCCACTGGAGGTGGGGGTAATTGTGGCCACATAATCATAACCAGGTAAGACCTGCAAATTAATATTTACCGGTTGAAGGGAGAAGCCGTGATTCAGATCCATTGAAGAAATATGCAGGCGGTATTCTTTCCCTTTTTCCAATTGCATGATCGGGTACCACTGCCACTTCATCGCGCGCAGATAAATATCACTGCCGGCCGGCGCAGAAACAATGGGCATGCCCGTCGCATCATCCGTGCCAATTTGATATTGTTCTACAAACGCATTTACCTTCGCGCCGTAATCAGCAGGCGTTGTGCGATAGGTTTCAGTTGGCACATTCTGCTTGCCCATGTAATACCAAAGCGGCATCATCAATGTTAGGAAGACACACCACACAAAAGCCACAGTCAGCCAGGTCTTTTCCAGGCGTCCCAGCGGTTTCCACCAAATTTTCTCAGGCGCTAACATATTTACTCCTCCTTATTTTGCGAACGGAACATTCATAAGATCAACAATTCCCCACACGTTATAGACCAGTGTGCTGATCAATAGCGAGACCACGAATAATAGCCAGATGTTGTCAAAAAACTTCTGACCCTTGTGCTCAGGTTCGTCCGTTCCTGTTTCGTCTTTTTTAGCCATGGCATTTCTCCTTTTTGGAATCAAAAGTGTAACGTGCCTTATTTCACAAAATATTTATAAAACAATATATCATTCCCTGCTATAAACGAGATGTAACTTAAGTCACATATTGGATATGACTTACCTTATTAGTTGGAATTAGTGGATTTTGGATGATTTCGCCGTCTATTTAGGATGGCCGCCGAGGACTGTTCATCTTGCCAAGCTTTCGCGTCTCTGCAAAGGAATTAAATTAAGTTGCCGTGGCAAATAAACATTTAAGATACGCTCCTTCGTAAAATCCAATTGGATGATCCAGCCCGTGAGTGGTGCGTTCGATCTCTGTAAGTCTTCGATTGGATTCTCTGGCGCTTTGGTGAATAGCGTCGAAAAAAGTTTCAGCATCTATGCGGCTTGAACAGGAGGCTTGCACCAATGTTCCGCCAGGGCGCAATACCCCCAAGCCTAAGCGAGTCAATCGGCGGTAGGAAGATAATGCGGATGCGATCTGGGTCTGGTTTTGGGCGAACATGGGCGGATCAATGATCACCATATCAAAGAGCCGCATTTCTGTTTCCATACGGGCGAGGACTTCAAATGCATCTTCGGCGATGGTTTCATGCGAGACCGCCGCGACGCTCTGGACGCGTTTATTGAGCGCCATATTGCGCACAGCAGCTTCGATGGCGGGCGCGCTGAGATCCACACTGACAATTTGTTTTGCGCCGCCTCGCGCCGCGTAGACTGAAAATCCGCCGCTGTAGGCGAAGACATTCAGCACCGACTTTCCTTTGGAAAGTTTTTCAACGCGCGCACGGTTATCGCGTTGATCGAGGAAGAAGCCGGTTTTCTGCCCGTGGACCGGGTCACACTCAAATATAAGACCATTTTCTCGAAACAGGATCACGCCTTCGTGCATAGTGCCCGAGAGAGTCACGCCGTCATTAAGTCCAAACAGTAATTCAGTCTGCCTTGAAAGTGAACGGTTGAGCCGCAAAATTAATTTTTCAAATGGGTGGGCTTGTACCAGCGCGGAACAAAATTCTTTTAGATGCGGAATCCAGGCTGGGGTATAAAGTTTAAGAACCAATGTTTCAGCATAGCGGTCAAGGATCAAACCCGGAAAGCCGTCGTTTTCACCATGGATCAAACGGTAACCGTTCGTCTCTGGCATGAGGGATTCGCGCAGCTTAAATACCGAAGTCAATTTTTTCTGAAACCAATCCGCGTTGATGGTTGCGGGCTGGCGATGCTGCAGGATGCGCACGCGGATCGAAGAGGATGGGTCATACAATCCGATGGCAAGAAAGCGGCGTTTGTTATCAAAGATGACAGCCAGATCGCCGGGTGCGCCGGCGTGGCTTTGCTCGGTAATTGCCTGATCGAATATCCAGGGGTGTCCCTGACGCAATGCTTTTTCAGCCGGCGCGCTCACCCGCAGCGCAATGCGTTTATCAGATGGAGTGGGGAGGTTTGTCAGTGATGAAAATTCCATTTTTTACGATCTTCTTTTAAATAGATTTATTAACGCAGAGTCGCAAAGGCACAAAGGTAAAATATTTTACCCTTGTGCCTTTGCGCTAAATTTTGCTGCGTGGCATTTGGATTATTTTATCGAAACAAGTTCGACATCAAAGACCAATGTTGCATTCGGGGGAATTGCAGCGCCCGCGCCTCTCTCACCATAAGCGAGGTTGGGGGGGATGATCAATTGGGCCTTGCCGCCAACTTTCATCAGCGCAATGCCTTCGTCCCAGCCTTTGATCACGTTTCCTTTGCCGAGCGGAAATGTGATCGGCTC
>JANODZ010000069.1:0-2099 GCA_031412935.1 Anaerolineales bacterium | reverse complement strand
GTTGGATTTGGAGGAGGAAGAGCGTCTGGCTTAACCGCCCAAAATGTCAGTACATTTTCCCAAAGATGTCAGTACATTTTCCTAAAAATGTACTGACATCTTTGCAATCCTTCCTTGACTCGTTTGGAATCCTGCCAAGCCTTGTCTACGCGGTTAGATGCAATCAAGGTCGTTCCCCTTGACATAGAACGTATGTTCTATTAGACTTCTGTGTTATGTCTATCTGGCAATTATTTACACGCTGGCGGATAGGCTCACAGCAAAAGAAGAAATACTTCTATACCCTGGGCGAACCCTCAAACTTAAAATTATCTGACTCAGCCGCCCAAGCGACACATACTTATGAAAAACCAGCTTCTGATTCCGCGGCTGTCAGCCTGCCCTACCCTTCAAATACAGACGAACTTTATCAACGCTGGATCATGCTTTCGCCGCGCGAGCAGGAAGTCAGCGCGTTGACCTGTCTTAGATATACAAATCCACAGATCGCAGCCCGTTTAAATTTATCCATTGAAACGGTCAGGACCTATCTCGAAAAAGTTTTAAACAAATTTGGGCTGCAAAGCAAGGCTGACCTGCGCGTGACTTTTGCCAATTGGGATTTTAGCGAATGGGAGAAACCCCAGCGCTAGACCCATTGATTGGTTCCATCCCATACCTGCTTCCCCCTGCTGTATTCCCCTGAGTATGCTCCCCCGCTTGGGGGTTTTTTTATTTTAAGAGCCGGGCTATTGTAGGCAAATGAATGAACTATTGGAACTGCATCCTGAACAATGGAATTTATTGATCCCGCCTCATTCGCATTGGAATCGCCTGCTGATTGCCGCCGCATATCTGGCTCAGCGCGGACCGTTGACCGTGCTCGACTGTGGCAGGCGGTTTGATTCATCCATCGTTGCGCGGGCGGCGCGCGGGCGGATGGAGATCATTGACCGCATCCGGGTCCAACGCGCTTTTATCTGTTACGAAGCGGTAAAACTTCTTGAACAAACACCCACTGGAAGAACCCCGATCTTGATCCTCGATTTTCTCTCAACTTTTTATGATGAAAATGTCCGGCTGGACGCGCGTAAATTCCTTTTGGAAAATTCGTTACATCATTTCCAAAGATTATGTCATGGCGCCGGCCTGGTTGTGAGCGCCAGTTTACCGCCTGCCTCTCCTGAGGCTCTTTATTTATTTGAACGCCTGCGCTCTGC
The DNA here is from genome assembly GCA_031412935.1 of Anaerolineales bacterium. Taxonomy (GTDB): domain Bacteria; phylum Chloroflexota; class Anaerolineae; order Anaerolineales; family Villigracilaceae; genus Villigracilis. Next base: position 900 of record JANODZ010000069.1, on the reverse strand, counting down.
CGCATCACAAACCCTGGCTTATGACCCGCCTGTAAAAACTTCTTCGCAGTTGAGTTTCTTCTAATGGGAAATGTAACCCCCACCATCACCGATATTTTACACAGAGAGGAAGCCAACCTTGCGAAATTCCGCCGCGCCCTGCGCCGTGAAGATCAGGTTGTGTTTGACGATCTCTTTGTCGCCGCTTACAAGCACAGGGCTGCCGCAAGTTACGCCGGGCATCTGCTCCCCTTTGAAACCTTTTTACTGTCAATGCAAATTGAAGACCATAAAGAGGTGATGTACTTACGCAGGGAAGTTGAGAGCTTGCGCAAACAGATGGCTGCGATCAAGGCTGACCAGCATGAATGAATATACAGGCTGGTTGCTTGATCTCTATGCCCACCCGCAGCATGGAATTGTCCTTTGGCTATTATGCGACGACGGTCAGCGGCGCTGCCTGTATCAGGATTTTCCTGTTACTTTTTATGCAACTGGGCATTCCAAGCGTTTGCGTGCTTTGTGGTTATTTCTTGAGCATCAAAATGTGCCCATAAAGCTCGCGCGCACTGAACGCAGAGATCTCTTTACCGGCTCAACCGTTGTACTCGCCGCTGCGCTTGATGCGCCTTCCGCACTTCCACTGCTGTTTCGGACTTTAAGCGCGGTATTTCCAGACCTGACCTTTTATGATGCCGACCTGCATGTTGCGCTTCGTCACGCAGCTATTTACGGAACATTTCCATTGGCGCGCTGCCGGGTTGCAGCAGATGAACAAAATATAATTCAAGAATTGGATGTGCTGGATTCAAAATGGGACATTAACCCCGAGCCGCCGCCCTTGCGCATGATCACGATTGAGCCGGATGTGAATCCGTTTCATAATGATCCGAAAAAAATACTCGTCCACGCTCAACAAAC
>JANODZ010000068.1:0-4670 GCA_031412935.1 Anaerolineales bacterium | reverse complement strand
AAGTGACGACGCCCGTTTCTGCGCCGGCAATAAAAGCCTCATCAATTTGAGTTTGCATATTTTCGACTTCATCTAAAGAAATCGGTACGCTTTGGGCCGGGTATTCCGGTCCGCCAACGAAAACTGAGCAGGCCAGCGCTGCGAGCGTTATTATAGTTAAAAAAAGAGCAAGAGAAAAAGTTTTTGTTTTCATAGGATTGATTTATCTTAAGTAGATTTATGAAGCGGAGCAATTATAGCATGAGCAACTCTCAACCAACATCAATAGTTATCTCAAATTCGGATCTGGCACTCGCCGCAAAAATAGAAGCGCTCTTGTTCGTTTCTGCCGAGCCTGTGCCAGTGACCCAGCTTGCCTCTGCCCTGGATGTAACCGTCTCGGTGGTGGAGCGGGGACTTAATGAGTTGGATGAATCTCTTTCCAGGCGTGGTTTACGTTTGCAGAGAAATGCCGGGCGCGCGCAGCTGACGACTGCTCCTGAGCTGGCTCAGCTCGTAGAATTTTTCCTGGGTCTCGAAGCGACGACGCATCTCAGCCGCGCCGCGTTGGAAACCCTGGCGATCATCGCCTATCAACAGCCATGCACCCGCCCGCAAGTCGATTCGATTCGAGGGGTCAATAGTGATGCCATGCTGAAGAGCCTGTTGAGCAAGGGACTCATTCAGGAATCGGGGCGCACAGATGGACCTGGACGACCCATATTATATTCCACGACGCCTGAGTTTTTGCAGCACTTTGGATTAAACAATATCATCGAGCTGCCTCCACTCGCAACACCTGCGGAAGCGGACAGCCGGCAAAACGTGTTATTAAAGGGATAAGGAAATATATTTTTATGCAGGAACGCTTACAAAAACTACTCGCACAAGCTGGTTTTGGATCCCGCCGGGCTTGTGAAGAATTTATTGTCGCAGGGCGTGTGCGTGTGAATGGACTGATCGCAGCCCTGGGGCAGAAGGCTGATCTTTCTATGGATAAGGTCACGCTGGATGGAAAAGCTTTGCCTAAACCCGAATCAATCCCTTTAACTTATATCGCATTATACAAACCACGGAATGTACTTTCAACAGCCGAAGGACAGGATGACCGTGAAACGGTGCGCGGCTTGATCCCTATCAATGGTCATTTATATCCGGTCGGCCGCCTCGATTTTGACTCTGAGGGTTTAATCCTGATGACCAACGACGGCGATTTGACTAATAAATTAACCCACCCGCGCTATGGTCATGAAAAAGAGTACCGTGTTTTGGTGGCCCGCCGCCCCGATGAAAAACAATTCGAAGCCTGGCGGCGCGGTGTAGTCTTCGAGGATGGTGATAAGACCGCGCCGGCCGATGTAAGTTTTCTTTCCAGTTCCGGAAAAGGCGCCTGGATGCGCGTGGTGATGGGAGAAGGTAGGAAACGTCAGATCCGCGAAGTGGGCCGGCTGCTGGGCTTGCCTGTCGTGAAGATCATCCGCTTGAGAATTGGCACATTAAAATTAGGCAGTCTCAAACCGCGGCAGTGGCGGCACTTGACCGAGACTGAAGTATTGGAATTAAAAGGTGGAAAAGGGAAACTGGTTGAGAATCAAATTGATAATCGCCGCCATGCAAAAGACCGCCCGAAACTTGTTCCTTATGTTAAACCAAAAGATCGCCCGAAGCTTGCGCCAAATGAAAAACCACCTACAAAAGATCGCACCGAACGAAAGCGCGATGACCGTCCGCGCACTAAGACAAAGCCTCGAACTGCAAGTCGTTAATCCATTTTTATTTATTAGACTTTATCGATAATAGCAAAAACAAATGTTTTATCCGCAGATTACCTGGATTTTCGCCGATTTGCCTTTTGAAAATTTCAAATCTGCATAATCTGCCAAATCTGCGGATTATTTCCGATGATATCTATTATTCTTAACGCAAAGACGCAACTTCGCCATGCTTATTCTTCGCGACTTTGCGTCCTTGCGTTAAATTTTAGAAATTTTATAAGGCGCCGGTTTATGATGATAAAAGGAGTCGCTGCTAAACTCAAACAGCGACTCCTTTCAATTAACTCTGTCTGATATCCCAGAATTTCTTTACTACTTTCTCAAGAGCTATTCTTACGCCATCTTTTTTCAGACCCGCGACTTTGAAAGTCAGCATTTTACTGCTGGTATCGGGACCCGAAAACATGCCAAATGAAATGAAGTTTCCGCCTGCCTCGGCAATTGCCCTGGTCACCATTGCAAGTTGACCCGGCTTATCTTCCACCAAAGCAGTCACCCGAATTGCCTTTTCACGAGCGCCCATCAGCTCTAGGAAGATCTTAAATAGATCGGTCTCAGTGATCATTCCAACCACTTTGCCGGAGCGGATCACGGGCAAAGCGCCAATTTTGGCATCTGCCATAATGCGCGCGGCTTCTTCGATGGGAGTGCCTATGTCTATGGTCTTGACTTTTTTAGTCATGACCTGTTTTACGGTTACTTTGCTGATCAGGTAATTTATTTCCCATATGCTCAAACTGGTGACAGTGGATGGAGATGCATTGAGCAAATCGTGCTCGGAAACGATACCGATTAACTGACCGTCTTTGATAACAGGTGCGCGGCGGATGTGTTCCTTTTTGAACATGGCCAGCGCTTCCTGAATGGGAGTCTCCGGGGAGACTGAAATTACCGGGTGCGACATTCTTTCACCGACAAACATAATAACCTCCAATGTGTTGAACTATTTCATATTGTTAAAATGGTTCTATTCGCATTATACGTGGAATTCGCTGAAAGAAGGTCACATAATTAGAGTGAATAAGGTCACTTTTACTTCGCAAACTCTTTCAACACTCTTGCCATATGTTTTGCGTGCTTCATGTACAAATCCAATCTAATATTTTCATTTGGGGCGTGGGCGCGTGTGTCGGGGTGGCCGAGACCCATCGTCGCAACGGGCAGCCCAAGGTCATGGACGAACGGGTAGCTGGGTCCGGATCCGCCGATCATCGGCACAAGTTCCATTGGCGATTCATAGATTTCTGTGGCAGAGTCCACTACGATTTTTATGAACGGGTCGTCCGCGTCTGTGCGCGCGGCGGGTTCACCCCCGAGGTAGGTGATTTGTACATCACTGAAACCTTGCGCGTCAAGATGTGCTCGCAATTTCATTACAATGTCTTCGGGCTTTTGCGCCGGCACGAGGCGGAAATCCACTTTGGCAGATGCGCGCGCGGGCTGTACGGTTTTTGAGCCGGGACCTTGATAGCCGCTGGTGAGTCCGCAGATGGTGCAGGTGGGTGTGAATACTTCTTCCATCTTAAGATCAGTACCGCCTTTCAATCCTTTTATAAATTCCTTCACGCCATAACGGGTTTTATATTCATTCGCCACATCGGGAAGTTTATCCATCAACTCGCGGTCTCGAGCGGATGGGGGAACGATGTTGTCATAGAAGCCGGGGATGAGAACCCGTTCATCCGGCCCTTTGAGGCTGTTCAATGCCCAAACGAGTCTCCAGGCCGCGTTGGGGAAGATACTGCCACCCAGACCCGAATGGACGTCCGTACCGAGCGACTCGACCGACAGCTCAACATAACAAATGCCGCGCAAGCCGAGGTATTGCATGGGCACATCACGATGGTCCACGCCGCCGAATTCCCAAATACAGGCGTCGGCTTTTAGCAGACTGATGTTTTCTCTAATGAAATCATGCAAATGCACGCTGCTGGTTTCCTCTTCACCTTCCACAATAAATTTGACATTACAAGGAAGTTCGCCTTCTGAATCGAGAATCGCATCCAATGCGAGGAGGCGTGATGTTAAGTGGCTCTTGTCATCGCTGACGCCTCGTCCATACATTTTCCCGGCGCGGATTTCTGGTTCAAAAGGCGGAGATTCCCATAAATCCAATGGCTCAGGCGGTTGGACATCATAGTGATTGTAGATCAGCATGGTCTTGCTGCCTTTGCCTTTTCGTTCTCCAAACACAACCGGCGCGCCTTCGGTGGACATGACCTGCGCTGTGAAGCCGCGTTTCTCCAGCATTTCCTTTACGATCTGCGCACATTCTTTTAATCCCAGGTTTTGCGCGCTGATGCTGGGCTGCCTTACATAGCGCTTGAGTTCTTCAAGGCTATGCTCGAAATTCTTTTCGAGATATGCATCTATTTTTTTGTAGCCGCTCATGATGATCTCCTTATATTTTAAACCGTTTGTAAACACAAAGTACACAACACTTGCGCCGCACTGCGTATGTTGCAGTGCAGGTGAGGTCACAAAGGAAAAACTTTGAACTCAAGGCTCTTTTCCCTCCTTTGTATACTTTGTGCCCTTCGTGTTTATTTATTTATAAAAACTTGCGACCCAATCAATCGAATATGCTCCGGCGTAGGCAAATATCGCCATCTTGATCAGTTGACCAGCCCAGCAAAAAAGTAGAAATCGCCAAAGCGCCATTTTTGATATACCGGCAGCGATTCCGGCAATATCAAAAAATGGATTGGGTATGGCGGATAGAATTAAAATTGTCCAGCCGCCAAATTTTTCGACCCACGGATTAATTTTATTGAATAAATCCGTCCTTTCTACAACAGCCTGTCCGCTATAGCCTGCCAGATAACCTGTCAGTTCGCCGATTGCGCCGCCTGTACCGGCTGCAACCGCTACAAATATCGGGTTGAAAACACTTCCCATCGCAAAAACCACAGCCAC
>JANODZ010000067.1:0-20962 GCA_031412935.1 Anaerolineales bacterium | reverse complement strand
GATTTGGCAAGCCGAGTAGAATTGCTGTTAATGCAATCAAACTAGTAATAGAATAGAGATTCTTGTTCACGATATTCTCCTTTTGAATATGTAACAAACAACTGACCAAATAGGGCGGTTTCGCTATTGGCTCCCCAATGCCCGTGCTGTCATCAGACAGAACAAGCGACCATATCAAGGCATTGGTTCAAAGCCCCATCTTTATCGAGCATTGTTGATAAGTATAGCTAAAATAAGCTCTAATCACAATAGAACATATGTAATCTTTTGTAGCTATATATATTACTTGCCATTTTCACTTGACCATCCCCCCTTCCCGTTCTACAATTCAGCCGCCTGATAATTCCAAAACTCAACTCTCACTAGGAGATACATAATGTCTGATTATTTATTCCGCGGCGATCTCGCCAAGCTTGACCCTGATGTCTACAAACTGACCCAACTCGAAGCGGAGCGGCAGTATCGCAAGCTGATTCTGATCGCTTCCGAATCCACTGCGCCGATGGCAGTGCGCGAGGCGTTGTCTTCCGCGTTTCAGAATATCTATGCGGAAGGCTATCCCGACGAAGATACGCGCTGGATGGATGACGAGGAGATTCTCGATTATCCCGCGCGGCTGGGAAATTACCGCCGCAACAGTGACCCGCGTTATTACAAAGGCGTGGAATATGCCGACACCGTTGAAGCCTTGGCCCGCCGTCGCGTTGCTCAAACCTTTGCGGCAAATGGAATCACAGCCGACCAAATTTTTGTGAATGTGCAAGGCCTCTCTGGCGGTCCTGCCAACAATGCTGTATATCAAGCCTTATTAAATCTCGGCGATACCGTGATGGGACTCAACTTATTGCACGGCGGACATCTCTCACACGGTTCGTCAGTTAATAGAAGCGGCAAGTGGTTCAAGGCGGTGCATTACACGATTGATTCAAATGAGAAGATTGATTATGACGCCATCCGCGCATTGGCGCTTGAACACAAACCCAGGTTATTAATCGCAGGCTATTCATCTTATTCATGGGTTCCAGATTGGAAGAAGTTCCGTGAGATCGCAGATGAAGTCAGCGCGTATTTCCTCGCGGACATTTCCCACATCGGCGGGCTCGTGGCGGCGGGCGTTGTGCCTTCCCCCATCGGACACGCGCATGTGGTTATGTCCACTACGCATAAATCAATTGACGGTCCGCGCGGCGCAGTGTTGATGACGACCGATGCAGCGATTGCGAAGAAGATCGACTACGACGCTGTGCGTGCATTGGCGCTTGAACACAAACCCAGGTTATTAATCGCAGGCTATTCATCTTATTCATGGGTTCCAGATTGGAAGAAGTTCCGTGAGATCGCGGACGAAGTGGGCGCGTATTTCCTGGCAGACATTTCCCACATCGGCGGGCTTGTGGCGGCGGGCGTGGTACCTTCGCCGATCGGACACGCCCATGTGGTTATGTCTACTACCCATAAATCAATTGACGGTCCGCGCGGCGCAGTCTTGATGACGACCGATGTAGCGATTGCGAAGAAGATCGACAAAGCCGTCTTCCCCGGTGAGCAGGGCGGACCGCACGTAAATGTATTCGCGGCTCTTGCCTTAACCTTCAAGCTGACTCAGACCAAGCAGTTTAAACAACTCCAGGCACAGACTCTCAAAAATGCAAAAGCCATGGCCGACCAATTCACGAAGCGCGGACTGCGCGTCCCGTTTGGCGGCACGGATACACACCTTGTCAATGTCGATTGCACCAGCATTGTCGGTGAGGATGGAACGAAACTCAGCGGCGATCAGGCTTCACGTATTTTGGATATTGTTGGTATTGTAGTCAATCGCAACACCATTCCTGGGGATAAGAATTCTATGGACCCCTCAGGCATTCGTTTGGGTACGCCGTGGATCACCCAGCGCGGATTTGACGAGAAGAAGACTCGTGAACTCGTCAACATCATGGCGGATGTATTGATCGCTTGTGCTCCGCATTCCGTGGATACGGTCAAGAAAGGCAAACAACGCCGCGCAAAATTGGACTTTGAAACGTTGAACGTTGCACGTTTGAAGGTTAGAAAGTTGACTGAATCTGCTGGGATTGATTTCAAGCCGACAAAGTCTGGCTATCCTCATTTCTATTATATTGATGACAAGTCCACAACGGGCGTATATGAATTAAGCGGACAGCGCATTCGTCAGGTATTGGATTTCGCGGTGTCATCAGATCTCTCTGCCTTGAAGAAGGGCAAGACACAAGTCACATCCATTGCAACTCCGAAAGGCGTTATCAATGGGATGTTGAAGAACGTGGACAACATTACCTATCAATTGCAAGTGCCCACCAAGAATGCTTCGGCAGCGGCCACCTGGCTGCGCGATCTTTCTGATGGTTACACATCCTTTAATTTGGATGGCACAAAAGATTTCAGCGCGAAGCGCATGCCTGGTGCGTTTGTGGTGAAAGAAGTAGGGGCGAAGCATGCTTCGCCCCTACGCGCCACAGTTCCCCCGCTCAAAGGTGGAATCAAACCCTGGTTTATTGGCAGCCAGCCGACGGTTAAGTCCGAAACGACTCAAAAGCCGCCGTTCTTCTGGAATGAATCCGAAGGCGAATTGAAAAAGACAGCCTTGAATCAAACCCATCGAGATGCGGGCGGCAGAATGGTCCCATTTGCAGGTTGGGAAATGCCTGTGCAGTACACGGGGATTTTTGAGGAGCATCTTGCCACGCGCAATGCGGCGGGCTTGTTCGATGTTTCGCACATGGGCGTGTACGATGTGCGCGGCGCGGATGCGGCTTCGTTCCTCGATACGGTTTGCGGCAATGACTGCGGCGGGCTGCTGCCGGGTGAGTCTTTGTATTCGCATTTCCTCACGCCGGATGCAGACGTGATCGACGACACGCTCGTCTATCGCCGCGGCTGGGATAATTATCTCGTGGTCGTGAATGCCTCGAACGATGACAAGGACCGGGCATGGCTCGAAAGTGTGCGCGATGGAAAAGTTAAAATTGACAACGGCCGGCCATGGGCGCGCACATACGGATATGAAGCGAACATCCGCAACCTGCGTGACCCGAAAGCTGGTTCGGCCATGCGGGTGGATATTGCCCTGCAAGGGCCTCGTTCGAGAGACATCTTGCTCGCGATGGGCGTGGACGATAAGACGCGCGCAAAAGTAATTGGGTTGAAAAGGACTGAGTTGTGTGATGCAGTAATTGGTAATTTTGATTTGATCGTCTCGCGCACGGGTTACACAGGCGAGAAGCTGGCCTTTGAATTATTCGTCCACCCCGAACGCGCCGTGGACTTTTGGAACGCGGTCATGAAAGCAGGCGAGCAGTTTGGTGTCAAGCCGATTGGTTTGGGCGCCAGAGATTCATTACGCACCGAAGCAGGCTTGCCGTTATACGGTCACGAAATGGGACTGGGTTCTGGGAAATTCGGGAATCGGGATTTGGGAGTCGCGGAAGGCGGATTTGGTTCGTATGTGAAAGCATACAAGCCGTGGTTCATCGGACGTGACGCGTATGTTGCAAGAGAGAAAGAACGCAAGGGCGTCGTCATCCGCTTTACCTTCGATGACCAGCGCGTGCGCATGGCGCACAATGGCGACCCCGTGGTGAATGCAAACGGCGAACGCATTGGCTTCGTCACCTCCTGCGCCATTGATGGACAGAGATTCATCACAGGTCAGGCGTATTTGGATAAGGCTTATATGAAGGAAGGCACGCCGATTTTGATTCATCAAGGCGGCGTCATGGATCGTCCCGCCACGGCGGCGAAGGTGGTGTCGAGGTTTGCGAAACTTTAGGTAGTTGGTATTAGGAATTAGGGACGACCAGAGGTATGGCGGTCGTCCCTTTTTTGTTCAAAGATAAAGAGCCGAGTAAATTGTAAACTTGTCACGAGTAATAATATAGGCTTGACATTTTTGACATATTGAATAGAATTAACCATAAATTTATACAAACAAGGTTAATTATATGAAACCAGCAATCAAGTCGGCTCTTCGAGTTTTTGAAAAAAATAAGGTCATGCGTTCCACGCAAGCTTTTGCGCAAGGGATTCAACCACGTACGCTGTATGAAATGCGTGATGATGGGCTTCTGATTCATGAAGGACACGGACTGTATCGGCTTGCCAACGAACAAATATGGAGCGACCCCGACCTTGCAATTGTTTCGCTACAGATTCCAAAAGGCGTGATCTGCCTGATATCGGCTTTGTATTTCCATCAACTCACTACGCAAATTCCACATGAAGTCTATGTGGCGCTGCCAAAGGATTCAGAAAAGCCGCGCATTCAATATCCGCCGACGCGTTTCTTTTGGGTTTCTTCCGAGCCATTCAAAGCGGGGATTGAAAAACATACAATAGATCATGTGGATATTAAAGTTTACAGCGTTGCAAAAACAATTGCAGACTGCTTTAAGTTCAGAAATAAAATTGGAATGGATGTTGCGTTGGAAGCGCTACGGGAAGGATTGCGTCAAAAGCGCTGTACACCCGAACAAATTTTGCGCTTTGCACGGATCAATCGCGTAGAGCGGGTCATGCTCCCCTATTTGGAGGCGTTGACATGAACACTGAAAAGCGAAACCTGCCCGCTTCCATTCATCAAAGACTGTTGAATAAATCGCATGAAACAGGGCGGTCTTTCAATGAGTTGTTGCAATACTATGGTATTGAAAGGCTCTTATACAGACTTTCCATATCGGAACATGCTCACAAATTTATCCTTAAAGGCGCATTGATGTTCAATGTGTGGGGAATGGCAGGTCTGCGCCCCACGCGTGATATTGACCTGCTTGCGCATACATCGAACGCCCTTAAATCTACTACAGAAATTTTTAGTGCTATTTGCGGATTGAAAACCGAATCGGACGGGTTGGAATTTGATAATTCTTTACAATCCAAGTACATCAAGGAGGATGCAGACTACGCGGGTATCCGCATCACTGCGACTGCCTATCTGGGAAAAACAAAAATTCCCATTCAAATTGACATTGGTTTTGCGGATGTAATCACGCCCGCGCCTGAAAAAATAAATTATCCAACCCTGCTTGATCATCCCGCCCCGTATTTATACGGCTATCCGCGTGAGACGGTCATTGCGGAAAAATTTCAGGCAATGACCGTTTTAGGTATGGCAAACAGTCGTATGAAAGACTTCTACGATATTTGGCAGTTGATCGAACAATTTGAATTTGAAGGCGAAATGATACAAGATGCGCTTGAAAAAACATTTCAAAACAGGGGAACAAAGCTTCCCAGCGAAGACCATATCATCTTCTCAAATGCGTTTTTAGAAAGCAAAACGACACAGTGGAACGCTTTCATAAGAAAACTCAAAATTGAAAATGCATCGGAGATGAAGGATGTACTTAACGTAATAAAGGACTTCCTTCTCCCCCTGATGGACGCCAGTCATCAGGGCATTGTCTTTGATAAGAAATGGAAAAATGGATGGCAATAAAAATTTGCAGCTTAAGCAGTAAAATTGGATCGTCCCGCTACGGCGGCGAAGGTGGTGAGTAGATTTGCGAAGTTGTAGGTGGTGGAAAGTAGAAAGTAGTAAATGCGCCGACTCAGAGCGGGGCGATTGTCCACCCCCATCCCAATTCGTGATAGTAATTGATAGAAAGAAGCTTTATGATGAATCTATCCCTGTGACAAATATTTCATAATGGAGAATATCATGAACAAAGACACACTTCGTCAGCTTGCCAACGCGCTATCGGTTGCAGTCGCGTTAACCGTCAACATCCTCGCTAGCACCCTGCCGCTGAATGGACAGAACACAGGCGAGATATCAGACCGCTTTCAGGTCTACTTCGTTCCTGCGGGATATGTCTTCGCCATTTGGGGCATCATCTACATCGGCTGGATCGCTTTCGTAGTTTATCAATTTCAATCGTCGCAAAAAGAAAGTCCGCGCTTGCGAAACTTGGGCTATCTCTTCGCATTGAGCGGAATCTTCAACGCGGCCTGGCTGTTCTGCTGGCATTACAACCTGTTTGGCTTGAGCGTGCTTGTCATGCTGACCCTGCTCAGTCTGTTGATCGCCAGTTATCTCAAATTGAACGTCGGGCGCACAGCCGCGAGCAATGCTGAAAAATGGAGCGTGGATGTTCCCTTCAGCGTCTACCTTGGCTGGATCACCGTCGCCACAGTTGCCAATGTCACCGATTGGCTATATCTCATTAACTGGACTGGTTTCGGCATCGCGCCGCAAACTTGGGCGGTCATCATGCTGGTTGTGGCGTCTCTGCTTGGCTTACTCATGACGATCACACGTCGGGACAGCGGCTACGTTTTCGTTTTGGTTTGGTCTTTCCTTGGCATTGCCGTCAAACAATCCGCCGCGCCATGGGTCGCAAATTCAGCATGGACAGCCGCGATCCTTATGCTTGGGCTGGCGATCTTCAGCATCATTCAGCGGCGGCGCGCGAAGGCATAACAAAAGAATTTATGAATCAAAAGGACGGGCAAATTGCCCGTCCTTTCTTTTTACACTCAATCGGGATTTTCATTGCAAAATAACCCGGATTGTTGTAAAGTATTAATATCATTTAGAATGTTTATTCACATGTCGCTGTTCAAATCCATTTATGATTGAAAGCTCCGGGAGATGTCAATATGAATAGAAGCGAATCCGCCAAACCCCGTCCCTACTGGCATGTGGATGCCAAGTGGCTCACAGGTATATTGTTGTTGTTCCTTTTGAATGTCACATTTCTGGTATTTATGCTGGCGCGGGTTACCGCCGCAGAGCAGGGCATTGATCTTCTGGCGGTCATTTTAGCCAATTCATTTAGCAAGGAAGGGCTCGATCAGGAAGGGGATATGGAGATCATTCAGCAAAAGATAGCCGAATCGCCGCAGGGTGCTTGGCAGCCAATTCCAGGATTAAACATAGTTGTCCGTGAACTGGATATCGCTGGTTTATCTCCAAGAGAAATGCGCCTTTGGTTTTTCCGTCAAATGGCAGAGCCCATCTATTACAATGGAGAAAAAGGACTGGCAAGCCTGGCAACTGATCCCGGGATGCAAAAAAACATGGAGGGAGATCTTGGCCTTTTAGGTTTCATCAATGCAAAGACACACACTCAATTGAATAAAGCGCTAACGATTCTGGGATTGGCATCCCTTGTGCTTCTCGGTCTACTGGTCTATTTCAGTTATCGTTTCGGGCGGCTGGGAAGTCCTGGGTGCGTCATTTTTCTAGCTGCAGTGCCCGGCCTAATATCGTTTAGCATGATGCGCGGATGGCTTGAACGTGCCGGGCAAAACTCAAGCCCGGAAACAGAGGAGACAGTGGTGACGGTTTATACTCAACTGATTACCAGGCTGGCAATGGATGCCCTGCCGGATATCGTGCAAAAGGCATTGCAGGCTTATCTGCTCCTAAGCCTGTCAGGCTTCGGGTTGATGCTCGCGGCCCTGATAGGCGCATTGATCGTTAGGATGCGAAAGCGCGAAAAACATTAATCATGATCAAATCATGGACGGTCAACATTGCCGGGAGACGCTGTTCTTGTTTGCATGTGGAGATGAGCTTACAGGAGAGACACTTTAAGGGTTAGATGGAATGATTGAGTTTTTCGTCTTTGATTTTCCATTCTAAAATAAAAGATTAGAATGGCGGTGACTATGATACCTATGGCAAAAGTAAACCAATTGAAAATGCCGGTCTTGAAATCGGCGGATTCATTGCTGCGGCGACGAGAACCAGGCTATGCCCAATGAAAATGGTTCCAAAAATTTGCTTCATGCCCCATGCAGACAGTTTCAACTTGTACACATTGAGCAAATTCCCATCTGAGCTGATAATTATCCGCTTTACGTAGTACAATGAAATCAGGTCATAAGAAGGTACATTGCCAAGACACGGGGATTTGGATCATAGTTTGTAAGCAGCACGCTACTACCTTTTGAGATTGCCAATAACGAAAAGGCGCCGCCTTGAAGCGGCGCGTTAAATTATTTAAACCAAAGGAGCAACACAATTGGACACCACAACCCCAGCCAAGGTCAAACCCAAGCGCCCATCCAAAGGGGTGGCGAAACATAACCGCCTGGTAAAACAGGAAGCCCGCAGAAACAGCATCCCTGGGATGGAAGTAGTAAAGAAAAAGAAACGTGTAGTACCCGCGGCGAAATAATCAAGGAAATTAAAAATCGGAACTGCGGGTTCCGATTTTTAATTTAAGCTGCGTTGCATATTTATAAAAGGATTAACTTTGGAATAAATAGCTTCATTTTATTTCCGTGATAATCGTATGCTTTGCACCCGCGGACATTAATGCGCGCGCCACAGACTCGGCTTTGGCTGGGTCTACCAGTGCGATCATGTTGCCGCCCCGTCCGCCGCCGCTTAATTTTGCACCCATTGCGCCGGCTTTGCGCGCGGCCAGTACCAATTGATCCAGTTCGGGAGATGAAACGCTCAGGGCTTGTAATAAAGAATGGTTTTGATCCATTAAGTCGCCGAGAAGTTCAGGTGTCCCGTCTTCAATGGAACGGCGTGCGGACGACGCGATCTGGCCGATCTCATTAAATAAACCTTCAAAAGTAGATGTATCGTTTAGCCATAAACGGCGCACGTCACCCACAGATTCTTTGGTGAGCGCCGGGATGCCTGTATCGCCAATCACAATGGTAAATGGCCTGCCAACTGAGAAAGTCTCAACAGGCTGGCCTTTGATAAAGTAAACGGGCATTGCATACGTGATGACCGTATTGTCAATTCCGGATGGCGTGCCATGATGGAGTTTTTCAATTTCAAACACAAGTTCGTTCACTTGTTCATTCGTGAGAGGATGAAAACGGAAAGAAGAAAGAGCGCGAATTAACGCAACTGAAACCGCCGCGCCGGAACCCAACCCGGATGCGACGGGGATGGTGGATGTTATGAAAATTTCAACCCCCCTCTCTCCCCCCATTTTCTCTTCAAGAAAATGGGGGGAAGAAAAGGGGGGCGAAAAAACTTTGAGAATAACCGAACCAACTGGATGGTTAGCAGGAAGCGAATTAAGTTCGGCGTGCAGGTTAATGCCCGGGGCGTGAATCAAAATCCCTTGGCGGGGCGAATCCAAAACTTCGACATCCACATGAACTTGCGTGACAGGAACTGCCAGCGCGGGGCGGCCATACACCACCGCATGTTCGCCAAAGAGAATGATCTTGCCGGATGCAGATGAAATCACGTAAGGTAAAAGATGATCAGGACGGTGGCGGCCCAAAGGAACATGGCTAGTTGAAAGGGGCGATCGGATAGTAAAACTTCCTCGGGTGCGCCGCCGGCATGTTTTACTTGAATGAGGTATAGATAACGGAAGATGGTGTAAACCACAAATGGAATGGTCAACATCATGCTGTGATTCTGCGGCAGGTTGGGCGCGGAAAAAGTATAAAGGGAATATGCAACAATGGTGGTGCCCGAAACGATCATAATATATTGATCGAGAAGCGGCAGAGTGTAACCATCCAGCACTTTGCGATGCGAGCCTGCGCCCTGTGCAAGAAGCGCGAGTTCGGCGCGGCGTTTTCCAAAACCGAGGAAGAGGGAAAGCAGAGTCATGACAACATACAACCACGGCGAAAATCTTTCCACTTGAATAAGAGTTACACCCGCATGCACGCGCAGAACAAAACCTGCTGAAATAACAAGGACGTCTACAATAGGAATATGCTTAAGCCATTTTGAGTAGGCCATGTTGATCAGAAAATATAATCCGATCACATAGGCAAACGACGGCGCAAGCCAATAACCAAATCCAAGACAGATCAGCGCAAATGAAAAACCCGCACTCCACGCGACAGAGAGAGGCAATTTTCCAGATGGGATCGGACGATTCTTCTTTTCAGGATGCTGGCGGTCAGCTTCGATATCGACCAGATCATTAATAATGTATACGCTGGATGATATAAGACAAAACAGGGCGAATCCTGCCAGGGTCCGCAGAAAAGGAGTGCTGATGAACAATTGTTTGTCGAATACGATTGCGGCAAAAATAAATATATTTTTCGTCACCCATTGTCTTGGGCGCATGGTTTTCAATAGGGCGGTCAGCATGGATATATTTTACCTGTATTTAACTGCCCCAGGGGATAAGCCATGCTGGAGCTGTAACAATCATTATGGCGGCCAGAAATTTCCCGTCATTGTCATCAAACAAAGCAATGTCACAGAATCTTCATAATAATCTTCATGCCTATCGTAGACAGAATCATAAACAGCATTTAACCAATCCTGTTGGGCGGGGTCATTCATGGCGGCCACACCCATCGGCGCAGCAAAAAATGTAGTGAAATAATCACTGCCTGGCAGAGGCGTGCCATCCAGCTCGTAGCCTGAACGAATATTGGCAGGGTCATTCCCCGCGCTGATCTGAATCCAATGGGATATTTTCTGCACAATCAAACGGGAAACTGCATCGTCGTAGATCAACGCATCCAAACCCACACGCCAGGGATCGCGCCCGGCGTTGTAGTTATATGCGCCGTCTGTTATATTCTCTAAAAAATTTGGCGGAGCTGGTTGTGGAGCTTGTTCTTTAATAACAATAAAATCCGGCAGCAAGCCGGTCTCTGGGCTGTGATTCATCTGGATGGCCATGATCACATTTTGACTTTGCAGTACTACATCATCCCAAACAGGATCATTTGTAGCTTTGCCATAAGCGCGGAAGTTTGCCGGCATAAAGTCTGATGAACGCGGCGTATACTGATTATAAACTTCTCCATTCGCATCAGTCCAATCACCCAGCGTGGGCAAATGGCTTTGCGGCCCGATGGTTGATTCTAAAATTCCAGCGATCATTTTTTCGGCTTCGGCTTTATAGTTCACGCGCCCGGCGCTGCCCCATTGCGCATCCGCCAATAACAACCCAAAAGCAATATCCGCATCGCCATCAAATGCGCTGACATTACCGGATTCGGGGTCAGGTATATCCCAATCCATCAGTCGTGGGTCAATTTCGCTGGGATGCGCGCGCGCAAATGCCCATAAGCCGTCAAAGATCGGTTGCGCATGCGGGTCATGACCCGCCATGATCGGGACGATGGTCATGCCATAGCCCTGCCCTTCGGATACAGTTTTCCTTTGCGCCTCTTCACTCTTTCCAAATGCCACACGATACAATGGAAATCCGTCAGCGCTTGATCCATCTTCAATCAGGTATTCTGATTTCCAGTAATCATAAAAATTACGCACGTCATTATCCAATTGTTCCTGTGTGCGCTGGCTCGGCAAAATACTGTTTGGCGCATACTTAACATGCTGTGGAAAAGGACGCAAATTTAAATCCACAACCTCTGGCTCTGTGGGAAGCGGCGCTGCAGTTTCAGTCACAGGGATCGATGGGGCCGAAACTTTTGGGGCACATGCAGTCAGCATGGAGAATACAGCTATTAAAACATAGCTCAAGAATCGATTTTTCATCCAGCCTCCATTTTCTTCTTTTATATCATTACTCGCAGTAAAATAGAAGCATGCCCAAAATTCGTTTGGATGTTTTGCTGATGGAACGCGGATTGGCCGAATCGCGCGCCAAAGCGCATGCGTTGGTGATGGCGGGACAGGTGCGAGTGAACGATCAAGTGGCCCTGAAACCTGCCACAGCCATAGATCCAAAATCCACGCTGACGGTGGATCACGGTCCGCGCTTCGTCTCACGCGGCGGCGATAAGCTGGATGCGGCGCTGGAGGCTTTTGCAATCGATGTCAAAGGACTGGTATGCGCCGATCTGGGCGCATCCACCGGCGGATTCACCGACTGCATGTTACAGCGCGGCGCGCAGAAAGTCTACGCGATCGATGTGGGCAAGGGAATTCTGCATTGGAAGTTAAGAAATTATGCGCGGGTGGTTGTAATGGAAGAGACCAATGCGCGGCATGTCGAATCATTGCCTGAAAAAATATCATTTGTCACGATAGATGCTTCTTTTATTTCGTTGAAGATATTATTACCAGTGGTGAAGGGTTGGTTTTACTTCTCACCTCTCACTTCTCACCCTGAAGAAGTAAAAAGTAAAAAGGGAGAAGTTCTGGCGTTGATCAAACCGCAATTTGAAGCGGGCAAAAAAGATGTCTCGCGCGGCGACGGTGTGATCCGCGACCCTGAAATCCACAGACAGGTTTTATTGGACGTGCTTACCTTTGCAAAAAATATGGGTTTTAATTTACGCGGATTGGTCAAGTCACCGTTGTTAGGACCAAAGGGAAATGCGGAGTTTTTAGTCTGGCTTGATCTGCGCTCAGAAGGAAAATCGATCGAAGAATTGGTGAACGAAGTGCTGCCAAAGGATGTTGAATGAACTGTCCCAAATGCAATACAGAGCTGGCTAAAAAATATTACAAAGGCATGATCGAAGTGGATTCCTGCCCCAATTGCCGCGGCATCTGGCTGGATTTCAACGAGCTTGATAAATTGGAAGATGTTGTTTTTGACCATGACTCACACAAAGGTTCGTTGGTGCACTTCCAATCAAAGACAAATTATCCATGCCCGCACTGCGGCGTACATCTGGATGAATTCAAATATCGTTTATATGATCTAAAACTGGAAACCTGCGCCGAAAACAGTCATGGCTTCTGGCTCGATGCGGGAGAAGATGAGCGCGTGATGTCAATCATGCAAAAACGGTCAGCGGAAATTCAGCGTAAAGTCGATGCTGAGTCCGCGTGGAAAGAAACACTGAAAGAGATGCATTCGTTTTTGAAAAAAAGAAAATAATAAGACTCCCGCTAAAAGACTGCGGGAGTCTTATTATTAAGCCTTGCTTCTTCGCAAAAAGAATTTTGTGATCTCTTCAGCCACTGCGGGCATGAGCGCCAACCCAAGCACTACACTCCACTCACGACCAGTCAGGAAATGTGTATTGAAGATCGGCTGCAGGAATGGCACAGCACAGACAAGCAGCAGCAATGTAATGGATATCCCCACAGCATATTGCATATATTTATTTGAGAAAATGCCGATCGTAAATATCGAAGCTCGTTCCGAACGGACGGTATATGCGCGGAACAATTCCGCAAGCGACAACGTGACGAAAGCCATCGTCTCCGCAGTTTGGACGTCCACCCCGCGCCAATCGTGCGCGAGGATGAAAGATAACGCATTCATTCCAGAGGGCAGGCTTGATCCTGTTTCGAGATGCCATGCCAACCCTGTAACGAAGGCCCCCAAAACCGCGCCCGTTTGCACAATGGTTTGAATGAAAATGCCAACGCCCATGGAACGATTCACAATCGGCTCAGATTTGGCGCGCGGCTTTTGATCCATGATATCGGGATCGCCTTTTTCCATGGCAAGCGCCAGCGCGGGCGCGCCGTCTGTAATCAAATTGAGCCACAAAAGTTGAATGGCAGTCAACGGAGCAGGCAAGCCCGCCAACGTGGCGAGGAAAATAATCAATATCTCTGCCACATTCGATGAAAGCAGGAAGAACACAAACTTGCGGATGTTACTATAAATGATTCGACCCTGTGCCACAGCCGCGACAATGCTCGCGTAATTGTCATCCGTGAGGACCATATCGGCGGTTTCTTTGGCAACATCCGTGCCGGTGATACCCATCGACACGCCAATGTCGGCGCGTTTGATGGCGGGCGCATCGTTGACCCCGTCGCCCGTCATTGCCACAATTTCATTATTGGCTTGTAACGCGTTTACGATGCGCATTTTATGCTCTGGAGAGACGCGGGCAAACACATCTGTGTCTTCAATGATGGCCTTTAATTCTTCATCATCCATATCATCAAGCGCCGCGCCTGTTAATACTTTCTTGCCAGGCCGCAGAAGTCCGATTGATTCAGCAATGGCTTTGGCGGTATTGGGAAAATCGCCTGTGATCATCACCGTGCGGATGCCCGCGTGACGCGCCTGTTCCAGCGCAGGTTTCACTTCGATACGCGGCGGGTCGATCATGCCGGTTAGTCCTACGAATACAAGATCTTTTTCCAATTCATCGGCTTTTATTTTTTCAGGATCATCAGGCACATCTTTTTCCAAACGATACGCGAGACCGATCACACGCAAGGCATCTTTAGTCATCAGGTCATTGGCTGCGAGGATGTGTTCTTTTGCTTCTTTGGTCATTGGGCGTGGTTTATCATCCATGCCTTGATATTGGGTGCAAAGATCAAGCACAATATCAGGCGCGCCTTTTACGGCAATCACATCCCAATCTTTATGCTTTTCATCATTGAACGGAGAAGGATCATGCGGCTTTGGGTCATACACATTATGGATGGTGATCATGCGCTTGCGTTCTGAATCGAATGGAACCTCATTCTCGCGCGGATAAGCTTCATCAATATCAACGTGGATCGCCCCAGCTTTGGCAGCGGCTACCAACAAGGCGCCTTCGGTTGGGTCGCCTACGATGCGATACGTTTGCTGTAATTCGTTTTCGCCCGTCGTCTCAATCGTAGCGTCGTTGTTTATTAATCCAAGCCAAAGCGTGGAAAGGATCGCGGGGTATTTATTCACATCCGCTTTTGCACCGTCCACAATAAACTCACCGTTGGGCGCGTACCCTGTACCTGTTACGCCTACAAATTGACCATCTGCCCAGATGCGGGTTACCGTCATTTCGTTTTGAGTCAATGTCCCGGTTTTATCCGAACAAATTACAGTCGCCGAACCCAGCGTCTCAACCGATGACAGCTTGCGGATAAGTGCGTGGCGTTGGATCATCTCACGCATTCCGAGCGCAAGCGAAATTGTTACAACAGCGGGCAATCCCTCCGGCACTGCGGCAATCGCGAGACTGATTGCAATAATAAATACTTCGGTGATCTGCTCCGCGAAATCTTTGAAATAATTAATTGGACTTGTAAAAAGTTCGCTGATATTCGTTTGATTAATCAGCGCGACGATAAATACAACTGCGACAAGAATCAGCGAACCAATGCTCAATGACCTGCCAAGCTGGTCAAGCCTTCTTTGCAAAGGCGTTTCTTCGGTCTCTACATTTTGCAGCATGGTGGCGATCAAACCAAGTTGGGTCCGCATGCCGGTGCTGGTCACTACACCATGCCCGCGTCCATAATTGACGAGCGTACCCATGAAGACAGTGTTCTTTCTATCGCCAAGCGGAACATTTTTCTCAAGCACAGTTGCGGCATTCTTCTGCACAGGAAGCGACTCACCAGTTAGCGAGGCTTCTTCCACGCGTAAATTCACAGCTTCAAGCAAACGCAGGTCAGCGGGGATAAAATTGCCCGCTTCCAGAAAAACTATATCGCCAGGCACAAGGTTATAGGAAGGCACAGAACTACGCGCCCCATCACGCAATACCTGCGCATCCGGCGCGGCTAACTTCTTAAGCGCAGCCAATGCCTGCTCCGCGCGTTGCTCCTGCACAATACCCAATACCGAATTCAACACAACGATCGCCATGATCGCGGTGGCTTCCACATAATCACCTAGCAGGGCGGAGATCACCGAAGCCACGATCAAAAGGATCACAACAAAATTATTTAATTGCGCCCACAATAAAACCAGAAAACCCGGCCGTCGCGCTTCTTTCAATTGATTCGGACCATAATTCTGTAAACGTTTTTCAACTTCTTCAGAAGACAGGCCATCATGCTGCACTTCAAGATGTTTCAAGACCGCTTCCGCATTTAGCGCATGCCATTCCTGCTCATGCATTTTTTCTATTGTCATGAAAAATCTCCTGATATAAATTTGTAACCCAAACCTAGAAAGTTTCGCTGTCTCGCTTGAAAATTAAAACGAGACCACCACAACCTCTGTGATGGTCTCGCCAACGTTTTCTAACGCACAAATTGCCGATGACTCGCGATGCGTGCCAATGGGATGACGACAACTTATCCTGTGGGGACACAGGCGGCTACTCCCCAAACACTTTGAGTGTATCCAGATGCAAATGGATTGTCAAGCAACATGCCAGACAGAAGTATTTGGAAGCGGGTACAATTTGCGTCATGGTCAAAATCAAATCACATCTTTTCTTAAGAGAATAACATCTTGCGCATCCGCTTCCAGCTTATTATCTTCATGTTCCTGCGCACCATCTTGAATACTGCCCACAGAATGGTCTATCCATTTCTGCCCATTTTCGCACGCGGACTCGGTGTGGATATTTCCACCATGTCGTTATTGATGACAGTCCGCTCGTTGATCGGCACAACCAGCCCATTATTCGCTCCCATCGCAGATCGCCGTGGACGTAAATTTGGTATGCTGCTCGGCACAGTCATTTTCACGTTCGGTGTTGGATTGGTTGCCATCTACCCAAACATCTGGACTCTCGCCATCGCGCTGATTCTGGCGGTGATAGGCAAGTATATGTTCGACCCTTCCATGCAAGCCTATTTTGGCGACCGCATCCCATACGAACAACGCGGCACGGCCCTGGCCGTCACCGAAGTGGCTTGGTCGATGGCATTCATTGTAGGTGTTCCAATCGTGGGATTCCTGATTGATAAATTTGGTTGGTCTGCGCCTTTTCCCTTTTTCACCATTCTTGGGCTGGTTATATTCTTCGTGGTCTGGCGAATCATTCCTGCCGAAGATCCGCACCACGAGTTGACCAATGATTCACGCGCCGGTTATCGCGCAGTGCTCACTTCCATACCGGCACTGGCAGGGATCTCCATTGCCATGTTTGCCAGCGCAGGCAATGAACTCGTCAGCGTGATCTTTGGCGTTTGGTTGGAAGATTCATTTGGATTAAGGATCGCCGCCCTCGCGGGAGCATCCGCTGTGATCGGCATTTCAGAATTAAGCGGAGAGGGATTGGTTGCCTTCACAACCGACAGACTCGGCAAACCGCTCGCGCTGACCATTGGGCTGGTCGGCAATGCCCTGGCTGCGATTCTGCTCCCATTCATTGGGCAAACCCAGGCCGGCGCATTGGTCGGGTTATTCCTGTTCTACATCACATTTGAGTATGTCATGGTCAGCCATATCCCGTTGATGACCGAACTTGTCCCCTCGGCACGCGCAACAATGCTATCTCTAAATGTAACAGGTCATTCCATGGGGCGCGCGCTGGGTGCATTTCTGGCGGCAATCATCTACAAAGAATTTGGCTTCCTGTTCGTGGCCCTGTTGGCGGCAGTCTTTAATGTTGTTGGGTTATTGGCTTTGAGA
Organism: Anaerolineales bacterium; assembly: GCA_031412935.1. Lineage (GTDB taxonomy): Bacteria > Chloroflexota > Anaerolineae > Anaerolineales > Villigracilaceae > Villigracilis. Next base: position 3,851 of record JANODZ010000067.1, on the reverse strand, counting down.
AGAATGCAGAGACATAGCTGATAATTTGATTAATGAGAATTATCCATGAAACCGCCTGAACAAATTGAAACGGAACACCTCATCCTCCGCAAACCTCGCATGGACGATGCGCCTGCAATCTTTACGGGCTGGGTACAAGACCCTGAAGTGACTCACTTTCTCACATGGCGTCCGCATGAAAATATCAGCCGAACCGAATCCATGCTCATAAAAGCAATCGCCGCATGGGACGGGGATGCGCGTTTTCCATACATGATCACGTTGAAAGAAAACGACGCTGTGATCGGAATGATCGACCCGCGTATTGAAGGCCACAAAGTAGAGTTGGGATACGTGATGAGTAAAGCCCATCAAGGCAAGGGCTTCATGACCGAATCTGTTCGCGCTATTATCCATTGGGCGTTTGGACAACCAAACATTTATCGAGTCTACGCCACCACGGGTGTGGATAATATTGCCTCACAGCGCGTGATGGAAAAAGCAGGCATGCAGCGCGAGGGATTGCTGCGGAAGTATATTGTCCACCCGAATATAAGTGATGTGCCGCGTGATAGTTATATGTATGCGATCGTGAAATGACCACAGCCATTCCAAATCCATGTAAAAAACAGGCTTGCCACATCCCCTGAGAAATGCTAAACTGATGTTGTGAAATTTGAGATCATTGACGAAATTCAAGAAATTGAAACCATCGCCATTGGCTCCAGTATTCGTGATTTGGTTTATTTACAGAAAATGCACGGACGTGGACGCTGGAGAAAACTAAAAGGCTTTGCGCATGTCAAACTGCCAAACGGTAACATCCGCCACGTAGAACTTCATTGGTATGAAGCGCATGGAATTGGAAAAAGAGATATCAAGATTAAACGATATTTGGATCAACCATGACACACAAAAATCATTTCGTTATTTGCATCGACAACACAGATTATGAAGCATCTTTGATCGTGCGGAAAATGTATGAGATCATTCCCGACCCACAAGCGGAAAAAGACGAACTGCTTCGCGTGATCGATGAAAGCGGCGAAGATTATCTATTCCATGCCAGTCACTTTATTTCCATTGAACTTCCCGCCGAAGTGGAGCGCGCATTGGTCGCGGCTTAAACCATCCTGCAGTAACTTCTGCTTTACCTACAAATCCGATCATCAAAGCGCGGATAGGTTAAAATCTACTCGCGCTTTTCGTTTGCCTTTTACGAAACACGCAACCGCATTACTAATAATTGGAAAAGCATGTCACTCATTACAGTCAGTTCACTCTCCAAATCATACGGCCCCGATGATATTTTCAGCGGGGTATCCTTCACTGTCGTCAAAGGCGCGCGCATGGCCATTGTCGGACCCAACGGAATTGGCAAGACCTCGCTCATGCGAATCCTCGTCGGCGCTGACGAACCCACCTCGGGATCAGTATCCCGCTCCCGCACCCGCGGAGTCCGAATCGGATACCTGTCGCAGGAAGCAGATTTCAAAATGACGGGAACGATCTGGACGGCCTGCGAATCCGTCTTCGATCATTTTAAAGATGAGCAGGAAGAATTGCATCGCCTTGAAGGGCTGATGTCTGACCCGGCCCAGCTTGAAGAAGCCATGGAACGCTACGGAAAATTACAGGAGGAATTTGAGCGGCGCGGCGGATACACCTACATGACGAAGATCCGCACGGTGTTGACGGGCCTGGGATTCAGCGAAGCCGATTATCAACTCGATCTTGACCATCTCTCGGGCGGCCAGCGCACACGCGGATTTCTGGCGCGGCTGCTGCTCGAAGACCCAGACCTGCTGCTGCTCGATGAACCGACCAATCACTTAGACATCGCCGCCGTGGAATGGCTCGAAGGATATTTGAGTCAATGGGAAGGCGCGGCCATTATTATTTCGCATGACCGATTCTTTTTGGATAAAGCCAGCAATGCGATTTTGGAAATGTTCCCCGGCGCAACGGAAACTTATCGCGGTAATTACAGCGCGTATCTAAAACAACGCGTCGAACGCATGGCGCGCAGGCAGGAAGTTTTTGACAGCGAAAAAGAAAAGCTGCAGAAAGAAATGGAGTACATCCGCAAAAATGTGGCGGGACAAAATGTATTGCAAGCCAAAGGCAAACTCAAGCGCATCTCGCGTATTGTGCAAGCCATTGAGCAGATCGGCATGGAAGCCGCGCTCAAACAAAAGTGGAGCGAAACCGCGGGCGAAGTTGCCGTCACCATGTCGATCATGGGCGTGGACGAAGCGGGCCGCCGCATCAACGCATTGCAATCGCCTGTGCGCCAGTTGCCCAATTTGCATTTGCGCCTCGCTGAGGCAAAACGCTCAGGCGATATGGTCATCCGCACCGAAAAACTTAAAGTAGGTTTCTCGGATAAATTTTTATTCTCTTCACCCAATATTGATTTACGACGCGGCGACTGTGCCGCATTGATCGGACCGAACGGCGCGGGCAAATCAACTTTTCTTAAAACGATCCTCGGTCAGATCCCGCCGTTAGCGGGTGAGGTGACTCTGGGAGAGAGTCTGCACATTGGGTATTTTGCCCAGGCGCATGAAAGCCTTAATCCGCTAAAAAGTGTGATCGAAGAAATTACGGATATCACAGGCTGGCTTCCACAAAAAGCGCGTGAGTATCTCGGTAAATATCTATTTTCTGGCGACGACGCCTTCAAGAAAGTATCCATGCTCTCCGGCGGTGAGCGCGGACGTTTGGCATTAGCGAAACTTGCTTTGCAAGATACCAACCTTCTTCTATTAGATGAACCGACAAACCATTTGGACATCCCCTCGCAGGAAATTCTCGAAGCCGTGCTCGATGATTACGAAGGCACGATCCTGCTCGTCACCCATGACCGTTATCTCGTGGATGCGATTGCCACCCAAATCTGGGAGATTGACACGGACGAATCGCATCTGATCATCTTCAAAGGTATTTATTCTCAATTGAAGGAAGAACGTGAAAAAGATCTGGCTCGCCGGGCAACTGTCCAGGTAGAGCGTGAAGAGGCTGAAGCTCGTAAAAAGGAAACGCCGAAAGCGAAGTCACCGAGCACGAAAGAGGAAAGAAGAAAGAATGCCTTGAAACAAGAATTGGAAAAAAAGATCGCCGCGCTTGAAGCCCAGTTAGGCGGGATCGGCGAGCAGTTGGCGCATCCGCCTAAAGATGCCGGGGCTGTTGTAAAGCTGGCGAAAGAATATGATCAAGTGCAAAAAGAAATGGATGCAATAATGGCACAGTGGGAAGGGTTGCAGGTTGCTTGATAATGGCATATTTACTTTGCACTATCTTGTGTCCAAGGCCTGAAACTCGAAGCCCCGCCGAACTTTCGTTCGGCGGGGCTTCGTTACAGGGCGGAGGGCGGTGGATAGATGATGGGGGGTGAGAGGTTGGACATTTCGAGTCGAAATGCCATATCCACCGCCGCTCCAGAAACTCGACTAGATCGGGTCGCTCCTCTCAGTCAATCGCGACAGTTTGCAGTATGCCTGCACCGCGATCGGATTGTCAAACACCTTTTTGAGATGATGCGAATCCCCTGCGCGGTCCGCTCCTTGGCGGCTCACGGACCCCTCGCCTAGGTTGCACGGCGATGGCCGCTCGATGCTTCGCAATCCGCACCTTCGGGTGCCAGATGAACGTTCACGATTCCGACAAGTTGGCCAATCTGTTGCTGCATTCCGGGTACGCCGCCGGCGTGCCCGAGACGGCCGATGTGCTGGTCGTGAACACCTGCTCGATCCGCGAGAAGGCCGAGCACAAGCTCTACAGCGAGCTTGGAATGCTGCGCGAGTGGAAGGCCGAGCGGCCGGGTCGGCTCGTCGGCGTCGGGGGCTGCGTTGCACAGCAGGAGGGCGACG
>JANODZ010000066.1:0-4412 GCA_031412935.1 Anaerolineales bacterium | reverse complement strand
CCTGGTTGAACCCCAATCGCAGATTCTACTTGAGACAGCCACTTTGCAATTACTTGCCACTGTTGTAGATTTGGAATATGGCAAAGGTCCCCTGCCAACTGACAGTTATTTTGAACGTATCACACTTGAATTAGCCATTTGGCCCAGACAAGGATAAAAAACCGCCCGACCATTTGGTCGGGCGGTTTTTTTACGCCTAATCAATTTTTATGATCTTAAAATTAATCCTGCCGCCCGGAGTTTCCGCTTCGGCCAGATCGCCGACTTTTTTATCCATTAAAGCCCGGCCAATCGGAGATTCGTACGAGATGCGGCCATTGCGCGGGTCCGCTTCGGTGGGGCCGACCAGGTGATAGGTTTCAGGATCCAATCCTTTTTCTTGAATGGTTACCTGCGAGCCGATCGAGACAAAACCCCTGCTTTGTGTTTTTTCTATAATAATTGGATTTCGAAGGATCGCTTCGATTTCTTGAATGCGGCCTTCAAGAAAACCCTGATCTTCCTTCGCCTTGTGATAATCTGCATTTTCTGAAAGGTCTCCCATTTGAATGGCGGAGCGCAGTCTTTTGGAAAGCTCTTCGCGTTTTGCCCCCTTCAATTCCTGCAACTCGGCATTGAGTTTGGTTTCGCCTTCAGGTGTAAGGTAATTGGCTTGTTTCATATTAATTATTCCTTTCTTAATTTTGAATATTGGAGCATGGATAAGAGGGAAAGATTTTTCGTTCCCCCGTGCTTGAAAAACTATTTACGGCTTTTCAATGGGATTAAACAACTTTTGATGTTCTTCTATGGCATAACGATCTGTCATGCCGGCGATATAATCACAGATCGTACGTTCGAGTCCGCGCTTTTCGATGAAGAATTGTATGTGTTCGGGCAGCATGGCGGGTTCAGCGCGATAGCCCAGGAATAGCTCTGAAATTATTCGTTCTGCCTTAACTTGCATCCTGACAACCCGGTAATGACGATAAAGTTTTTTGTAAAGCATGTCTTTTAGCTCGCGATTGCGGCGCTGCATTTCTTCGCTGTATCCGATAATGTTGTGTTTGAGCTTTTGAAGATCAAGCGCTTTTTTTACTTTGCTACCTTTCAGGCGTGTATCAGTTGTTTGCAGCATATCTGTGACCATCAACCCTACCAGTTGGCGGATCATGCGATGCCGTTCCATATCGTTCAGAATGTGCCCGCGCCAGTTGTAGGTCTCGCACAGGATCTCCCAAAGGGCAACGCCTTCAAGCAGCTGCGAACTGATCATGCCCGAGCGCAGACCGTCGTCAAGATCGTGGGTAGTGTAGGCTAGCTCATCCGCTACGTTTGCGATCTGTGTTTCAAGGTTGCCGCGTAATTCAGGGCTGAAATCACGCGCGTCGGAAATATCATATTCCGATTCGTGTTTGACCATGCCTTCGCGCACTTCCCAACTGAGGTTTAAGCCTGGGAATTCAGGATACCGTTGTTCAAGTTCGGTCACAATGCGTAATGATTGTTTGTTATGGTCAAAGCCGCCGAAGTCTTTCATTAATCTTGCAAGCGCTATTTCGCCGGAATGCCCAAATGGAGAGTGGCCGAGATCGTGGGCAAGGCAAACCGCTTCGACGAGATCTTCATTCGCTCCCAATGCGCGGGCCAATGTCCGCCCGATTTGAGCCACTTCCAGCGTGTGAGTCAGGCGGGTGCGGAAGTAGTCGCCCTCAAAATTGATGAAGACTTGAGTCTTATATTCCAGCCTGCGAAAAGCGGTCGTGTGCAGGATGCGGTCGCGGTCGCGCTGGAAAATGGTGCGGTAATCCGGTTCGCTATCCAGGTAGGCGCGGCCCTTGGAGTCTTTGCTCCGGGTGCCATAGGATGCAAGACTTTTATCTTCGATCTCTTCGAGCTGCTGACGAGTAAAAAACATAGTAGCCTTTAGATACAAATGTCACTGCGAGCGCTTTTTGCGAAGCAGTCTCTTCTTGGGTGAAGATTGCTTCGGAAGAGCGTCCTCGCAATGACATGCAAAGGTGGGGCGAGAGGGGGTCGAACCCTCACAGTATCACTACCGACGGATTTTAAGTCCGTTGCGTCTGCCGATTCCGCCATCGCCCCGGTGGAATATATTTTACCTTAATTTTGTTGGATGTTTTAATTATTTCATGGAATCCCGCCGTTTATTTATCCACATTATTTTTTAAGTTGCACTTTGGCATAAAATAGAGTAAATTTACCTCTAGCACGTACGTTCTAGAAAGACCCTAAAGGTCTTAAAAACCTTTAGGGTCAATAATGAAGTTATGGAGATATCTCATGCCCGACGCAAATTTTTATCTTGGACGTTTTGTGGATGCAAAAACCGCAAAAGTCTCCGCCAAGCCCGTTGAATATGACCCCGCAGATTTAACGACCCATGCCGTTGTAACCGGCATGACCGGTTCAGGTAAGACTGGTTTGTGTATTGGCTTGCTTGAAGAAGCGGCATTACAAAATGTTCCCGCCATTATTATTGACCCAAAAGGCGACCTCACCAATTTACTTTTACATTTTCCAAAACTCCTCCCGCAGGATTTCCAACCGTGGATCGACCCCGAAATTGAACGCCGTTCGGGCAAATCTATCGAAGAAATTGCAGACGAAGCATCATCTGCGTGGGGCAAGGGATTAAAAGAGTGGGGCATTGGCGAAGACCGTTTACTCAAATTACAAAACGCTGCGCAATTTGCCATCTATACCCCGGGTTCCGACTCGGGCATACCCGTCAGCGTGCTTTCTTCGCTTGCCGCTCCAAAATTAGATTGGGAGAGCAACCGCGAAGTTTTGCGTGAACGCATATCCAGCACAGTCACTGCTTTGCTTGGGCTGGTTGGCATGAATGATATAGATCCCATCCGCTCACGCGAACATATTTTGCTTTCCAATATTTTCGAGTTTCATTGGAGCGAAGGCAACGATCTTGATCTGACAGAGTTGATTCTGCAAACACAGACTCCGCCGTTCCAAAATCTTGGCGCGTTTTCTGTAGACACTTTCTTTCCGCCCAAAGACCGCATGGAACTCGCGATGGTCTTGAACAACATACTGGCTGCGCCAGCTTTTGAAACATGGCGCGAAGGCGAGGCGCTCGATATTCAATCCCTGCTTTATACGTCTGAAGGGAAGCCGCGCCATAGTATTTTTTATCTGGCCCATCTTTCAGATGGAGAGCGCATGTTCTTCGTCACACTTTTACTTTCCGCCGTCGAAACATGGATGCGCACCCAATCCGGTTCAACCTCACTGCGCGCACTTCTTTATATGGATGAAATATTTGGCTATCTGCCTCCCACCGCAAATCCACCGTCCAAGCAGCCGCTTTTGCGTATGTTAAAACAGGCGCGTGCATTTGGCTTGGGCCTTTTACTCGCAACCCAGAATCCTGTGGATATGGACTACAAAGCGCTCTCCAATACAGGCACCTGGTTCATTGGCAAACTCCAAACCGAACGCGATAAGAATCGCCTGCTCGATGGATTGGAAAGCGCTGCCAGCGGGGGTATCCCACGCGCCGCAATGGATAAACTTATATCATCCCTTGGCAAGCGTGTTTTTGTTATGCACAACGTCCACGAAAAAATGCCGCTATTAATTCAAACGCGTTGGACGATGAATTTTCTAGCGGGACCCATGACTCGCGCGCAGATTCCCGCTCTCAATCAGTTGGTAAACGCTGGATCAAAGCTTCGCACCCCGCCCGTACCTGCTTCAGTTTCAAGAAAAGAGTCCAAGCCGAAGCCTTCTGTTGATTCCCTGCAACCTGTAGCGGTCCCTTCTTCAGCTGCCGTACCCATTACGTCACCTGTTGTTCAATCTACTTCCACTGTCCGCCGTCCTTCGTCCACTGGCGATGGAAGCCAGACGAAGCCATCGATTCCCGCCGGCATCCGTGAATACTTTTTGCCCCAGAATTACAGCCTGCCCGAAGCCTTCTCTTCCGCGCAGCGTGCCATGCCTGCGCAAGCCATGATTCAGGGCATCGTCTATCGTCCATCCTTGCTTGCAGCTGCCCAAATTAGATTGTTGGATCGCAAATATGGGGTCGACTCAGAGATCACAAAAGCCGCGCTGATCGACTCGGTAGACCGGCGTGGGATGGTCCGCTGGGATGAGTTTTCGTACACGGGTCCGGCGCTCGATAAGGTGGAATCCACGCCGGCCGCTGGTGCGCGCTTCGGAACCATAGACTCACCGTTGAATGATACAAAATTAATGACCAGCCTGCAAAAAGATTTCATAGACTGGCTTTTCCGTAATTCTGAAGTGACGGCGCGCGCAAATATTAAACTGAAAGTATTCGGCGGACCGGATGTCAGTCAGGCAGAGTTCATGACCGCTTGCTCTGAAGCCGCAAGAGATGCGCGCGATTCCGAAATTGCAAAAAAGACCTCCGCCGTTGAAAAAAA
>JANODZ010000065.1:0-3413 GCA_031412935.1 Anaerolineales bacterium | reverse complement strand
AGCGGGATACCTTGGTGATATAAAAAACACAATTGCAATTCTCTCGATCGTCATCCTTTTTGCCTTCCTCGGTTTCATCCAGGAATATCGCGCAGAGAAAGCCATCGCCGCGCTCAAGAAAATGTCTGTGCCCATTGTGCGCGTATTGCGCGATGGACAAGTACAGGAACTCTCAGCGCGTAATCTTGTACCTGGGGATATTATCCAACTTGAAACTGGCAGCGTGATCCCCGCGGATCTGCGTTTGCTCGAAGCCGTAAATCTACGCATTCAAGAAGCCGCGCTGACCGGTGAATCGGAAGCCATTGAAAAACATACCACCGCTCTCTCCGGCGAAGACTTACCCCTTGGTGACCGCCGCAACATGGGCTATATGGGAACCATTGTTACACAAGGACGCGGTCTCGCGCTTGTGGTCGCAACCGGGATGCAAACCGAGCTCGGCAAGATCGCCGACCTCATTCAACAAGTCAAACAGGAAAATACTCCGCTTCAACGCCGCCTGAATGCGCTCGGAAAAAATCTGGCATTCATCGGCGCGGGTATCACAGCGCTTATCTTTGTATTGGGTCTCCTACGCGGCGATAATCTTCATCACATGCTGCTTACGGCGGTCAGTGTTGCGGTTGCCGTTGTGCCGGAGGGATTGCCCGCAGTAGTTACAGTCACGCTCGCGCTTGGCGCACAACGCATGCTGCGGCGTAAAGCGCTCATCCGCAAATTGCCTGCCGTTGAAACACTTGGCTCGGTCACCGTAATCTGCTCGGATAAAACCGGCACGCTGACTGAAAACCGTATGACCGTGGTTATATTAGACGTCGCCGGCCACGCACTGGATCTAACTGAAGCAGTGCAACGCGACGGCTCGCTGCGCACCACGCGTGGGCAGGGTACGCCGGCCCAATCCTCGCTTTCGCTGGCAGCAATTGGCGGCGCACTTTGTAACGATGCAAAACTAGTGGACATCGGCGAAGAACGCTATCACACACTTGGAGATCCTACCGAAGGGGCAATGGTCATTGCGGCCGCAAAAATGGGGTACTGGAAATCATCTCTTGATTCATCCTTCCCGCGCGCGGCAGAACTTCCATTCGACTCGGAACGTAAACGGATGACCACTGTCCATCATTTGGAGCGCTATGATCCGGCCGTGCTTGCCGGTTTGGAAGTGGGTGCGCGCAGATACATTGCCTTCACCAAAGGCAGCGTGGATGGCTTGCTGAATGTAACGACTCATGTTTGGGTGGATGGACAAGCTCAACCCCTGGATGCAGAATGGAGGTCCATGATCGAGGCGTCAAATGAACGTCTCGCAAAGAAAGGCATGCGTGTACTTGGCGTCGCCTTCCGATTGTTTGACGCCATTCCCGAAGTCATTCAAATGGACCTTGAACAAGGCCTGACCCTCGTTGGCATGTTCGGCCTGATCGACCCGCCGCGTAGTGAAGTGAAAGATGCAGTAGCAATTTGTCGCGCCGCAGGGATTCGCCCGGTAATGATCACGGGCGACCACCCCTTAACCGCAATTGAGATCGCGCGCCAGCTTGGAATTGCTGTTGCTCCAGCCGTCGTCCCCGGCAGTGAGGGCGCAGCGTCAAGTATAAAAGCATTGACCGGCGTTGAGATCGAAAATTTAACTTTCGATGAATTAAAAAACGTGGTTGAAGAAGTGAACGTATTTGCGCGCGTCGCCCCTGAACATAAATTAAAGATCGTGCAAGCCTTGCAGGGAAACGGTCACATCGTTACGATGACGGGCGATGGCGTGAATGATGCGCCAGCCCTGCGCCGCGCAGACATCGGCGTGGCAATGGGCATCACCGGCGCGGATGTTTCCAAGGAAGCCTCTGACCTGGTTTTGCTGGACGATAATTTCGCGACCATTGTGGCAGCTGTCAGAGAAGGCCGCACGATTTACGATAACATCCGTAAATTTGTGAGCTTTAGTGTGGCGGGAAATATCGGCAAGGTGTTGGTGCTGTTGGTCGCGCCGTTTCTGGGGAAATCATTGCCTCTTTTGCCTTTGCAATTACTGTGGCTGAATTTAATAACCGACGGCTTGCTGGGGTTGGGCATCGGCGTGGAAAAGCCCGAAACCGATACAATGAAGCGCGCGCCATACTCACCCAAAGAAAGTGTATTCTCACGCAGCGCCGCCAGACGAACGATTTGGGTTGGCGTATTGATCGGCGCGTTCGCCCTCGGGCTTGGTTCATGGTATTTCTTTACAGGCCGCGCCGAATGGCAAACGATGATCTTCACATCCCTCGCGTTCATGCAAGTATTTCAAGCGCTGGCTTCCCGATCTAATAAAGAATCACTCTTCAAAATGGGCGTGTTCAGCAATCCATTGCTGGCTGGCATGGTCTTGTTGGTGGCTATACTTCAGATGATGGTGATGTACATCCCTGCGCTGGCAAAATTCTTTGAAGTGCTTCCCCTCAACGGCTATGACTTATCCATTACCGCCGCATCAGGTGCGATCGTGTTCGTGGTGATGGAGTTGGAGAAGTGGCTGAGGAGAAATCAGCAAAATATCCAGTGATCAGCAAAATGTAAACTGCGCTTCAAAGATGGGTTTAATAGAATAGCTTTTGGGGGGTTTTGAAACGGGAGGGTCGTGACCCGTTTATTTCCCTAATAAATATTTATCAAAGAATGCGGAAACTCTAGCTTCGTATTCATAGGCACGTTGAGTATCAAATTCCACATGGTCAAGCTTGGCATCGAACCATAATTCCTTTGGCTCACCTGCGGCATCGAAAAGGCGTTGCCCGCTACCGGGAGAGATGACCGTATCCTTGCCGCCTTGCATCAGGAAGACCGGGCGCGGGCTGATGTTTGGAATCCATTGGGTTGCGTCGATCTCTTCCATCTTAATGCCTGTATCTTTTTCCGCCCAAAAAATAATCAACGGCACAAATGGAAATTCCGGCAGGCCCGTAAAATGTTTAACACTGGTTGAGACGGTATCGGTCATGGACGAGAAGGCGGAATTTGCGACCACCGCCTTGATGTTCTTATTTTGCGCGGCATATTGAATGGATAACATACCCCCGTAGGAATTTCCGAGCAGGCCGATCCTTTTATCGTTAATCTTATCAAGCGTGAGCAGGTATCGATACCAGGCTTCCATATCATCGACTTCATATTTGCCGAGCGTGATCAACTCGCCTTCACTATGATCATGCGCGCGGATGGATGTAACCAGCACGTTGTATCCATGACGATGCATCATCTCGGCTTCGTTTAGCAGTTCCGAGCGTGTGGATTTATATCCATGCTGCATGATGATGACTGCGTCATTCTGACCGCGGATCAACCAACCCACAAGTTTTTGCGGGAAGTCGATCAGGGCGCCATTGGCTCCGCGCTCCTTGTACGGATAGAAGTAGTCGTCGAGATGCACGCCG
>JANODZ010000064.1:0-1868 GCA_031412935.1 Anaerolineales bacterium | reverse complement strand
TTTCACTCCTCTTAATGGCATCGGCCATGTCCGCTTGTTCTGCAATCGCGCCTGCGCAACCCACGCCCAGCGCGGATGCGTTCATTATAAAAGGACGCCAGGTATTCAACGCCCGTTGCGCCACCTGTCATGCCTTGGAACCGAATACAACCATTATTGGCCCATCCCTTGCCGGAGTGGCTACCCGTGCAAAGACTCGCGTGGAAGGGCAAAGCGCGGATGAGTATATTCAGTTGTCTATTTTGAAGCCCGCGGATTATGTTGTCGAGGGATACAATAATGTTATGATCACCAACTTTTCCAGGGAACTTACCAGCGAAGATATGAACGCGCTGGTTGCCTTTATGTTGACTCTAAAATAATGCGGATGTGGCTTGTAATAAAAAATGAAGTAATAAAATTTATGGAGGAGAATGTATGAAAACATTAATGAAACAAATTTTTACAGGGCTGGGAATTCTTTTGCTGACCGGCATTTTATATGCCGCCTTCGCGCCCCTTCCGCAGGACGAGGTGTTGCCTCCCGAAAAATGGGGTGCAGGTTCAAGCAGTGTCGAGCCGGCTTATAGCGGACTTCAACGTGACTTTCCCGCCGCCAATCAAACGGATGCGAATCCCACTACGCCTGAAAAAGTGGAATTGGGCCGGCTCCTTTTCTTCGACCCGATCCTGTCTCTGAACAATGACATGTCCTGCGCCTCATGCCACAACCCCGATCTCGGATTTACAGATGGATTGCAGCAAGCCCGCGGCGCAAATGGAAAAACACTTCCACGCAACGCGCTGAGTTTATGGAATGTGGCATACAACACCAATTTCTTTTGGGATGGAAGAGCCGCCACGCTCGAAGAGCAGACGAATACCCCGATCACCAGTCCAGACGAGATGGCTGGTTCGCCCTCTGAAATTGAATCTGAGCTGAAAACGATTCCTGCCTACGGCGCGCTATTCGAGAAAGCCTTCGGAAGCAAAGACGCGCTTACGTATGAGAATGTGCAAAATGCAATTGCCGCATTCGAACGCACGCTCATCACCAACAACTCTCCCTTTGACAGATATGCCGCAGGCGATGTGAATTCCCTCACCCCCGCTCAACGCCGTGGACTTGCCACCTTTCGCTCGGCGGGCACGCGCTGTTTTGAATGTCACTCCGCGCCGACTTTTAGCGACGATGATTTCTCAGTGACAGGCGTGCCCGATCTTGCCGGACAAACACATGATTCCGGGCGCGCACAAGTTGAAAGCACCAGTCTCGATGGCGCATTCAAAGCGCCGACCCTGCGTAATATCGCATTATCTGCGCCATACATGCATAACGGTGTATTCAAAACACTCGAAGAAGTTGTAGACTTTTATGCCAAAGGCGGCGGAAGTGATGCAGGTGTTAAAAATATAGATATCCATGTCTTGGGATTTGATTTGACCGACCAGGAAAACTCTGACCTGGTTGCATTCCTGTATGCGCTGACTGATGAAACAAATCTCCCTGATTTTCCCGCATCTGTTCCATCAGGCTTGGCGGTGACCGCGCATGTGATTAACCCTGCTCGCGAAACTGTCAGCCGGTTCAATGCCGGGGGGACTGAATCAGTTTCAACGTCTGCACGCGCAGCGCTGACATTGAAGGTCGAAAAAGGCCAGACGATTCAATCCGTTGTCGATCAAGCGCTCCCAGGCGATACCATCGAAGTGCCGTATGGAATATACAAAGAGCATATCGTAATTGATATTAGTGACGTGAAATTTCTCGGCATTCCAAATGAAGCAGGCGATTGGCCTGTGATCGAAGGCGAAGGCAAAGGCTTTGACGGAGTGATCGCCTCGGGTAATAATTTTGAAATGGCATTCTTCGCTGTGAAAAATTTTAC
>JANODZ010000063.1:0-4692 GCA_031412935.1 Anaerolineales bacterium | reverse complement strand
CCACCAAATTACGATGTGAAAGCATCACACCTTTTGCCTCGCCTGTGGTGCCGCCCGTAAATTGGATCACGGCCATGTTTTCTGGCACGACTTCGACAGCCGGTGATAGGTCACTCTGGCTTGATATCCAGCGGCGGAAGTGCATCGCACCTGCGACATTTAATCCACGGTTGCGCCAGCGCGAGACCAATCGTTTGGGGAGTGAAAGATATTCACCGGCGTCGGTCAGCACCAGCAAAGGCAAGCCGCTATTTTTTTGTACCTGCCCCGCCATGCCAGCCCACAAATTCAAAGTGACCAGCGCGCGCGCATCCACTAGTTTTACCTGACGCGTCAACTCATCCGCATCGGTCATGGGCGGCGTAAATACAACGACTGCGCCCGCTTTGAGAATGCCATAAAAAGCGATCACCGCCTGCGGGATATTTGGTAAATATAAAACCACGCGCGCGCCTTTGCCGATCCCCATGGCGATTAATGCATTGGCGAAACGGTTGGCTTCATGATTCACCCTGCGATACGAAAACCGTGTGCCTTCAAAATAAATCGCTGCGCGGTTCGGGAATCTGCGTACTGCTGAACGCAACAAATGCTGTAATGGAATGCGCGGTATGTCGATCGTATACGGCACGCCTTCTTCATAATGTTTTAACCACGGGCGTTCTAGTGCTAATTCATCCCGTTTGGGTTTGGATGCGGCGAATGAATCATCCCGCCACGATTTTTTAGATTCGCCGCCCAGGAAACGAGTGATCGCGCGATTGACCGCTTCGCGGCGCTCCAACATGACCATGTGGCCGGATGCGCCGATATCTTCCTCCTCAGCGCCGACAATGGATCCCGCCACCTTCTCGAAGAGAGGTTTCTCGAAGACCACATCACGATGTCCGCGGATTACCAGTGTAGGAACCTTTAATTTCGCAAATTTTTCCCAGCCCACCCAGCGCGACAGATTATCAAGATAAAAAGGTTTCAACGCGTGCGGCGGACCCGAAAGCCAATTTTTCGTAAACGGCTCGATCACACGCAACGACCAGGTTGGTAATTTCAATCCAATTTTAAAAAGCGGATTAAGTTTAAATTCACCCGCGGTGGCGATCAGAATCAGCCGCTCAACACGCTCAGGATGATTGAGCGCAAAATCGGTGGCGATGGCGCCGCCGAAGGAGTGCCCCGCCAAAACGATCGGCGTGGATACTTTCAATAGATCGAGCGCAGTTTCCAGGTCAAGCTGGATGCGGGGCATGTCGTAGCCCGTGACTGGCTTATCGGAGAGTCCATGTCCGCGCAGATCCAAAGCAATGACGCGATTCTTCAAGGCAAATTTATGCAATTGAAATTTCCACTGCATCGCCTGCCCGCCAAAGCCGTGGATAAAAACAAAAGTCCGCTCGGGGCGCTCGGGAGAAATATCGATCGCCGAAAGCCGCACGAGCGGGTCGGAAGAGACTCGGATTTCGTGCCGGTAAAGGTCAAGGTCTATGTCCATGCAAAGAGTGTACAGGAGAGACGGGAGATTGTCAATTTTATTATGTCATTGCGAGGAGGGCTCTTCCCGACGAAGCAATCCCCTGTTATTATGAGACTGCTTCGGCTAGGAACAAGAGCGCCTCGCAGCGACATAATAACAATATCCGCTTTGACAAATCACCCCCGTCCTGCTATACTCACCTTAAATAAGTTGACTTTCACTGTCGCACTGCCGGCAGTTTGTTTTGAGAACAATCGCAACGTGGCACGAAACCTCCCCTCGCGAATAAGTTAGCAGGGGTCTTTTTTTATGCAGAACTCGTATACAACATTTCCCGCATCCTAAATCGACCTTACCCGCCTTTGGCGGTTTACTGCTCTTTTATAAATCCCTAAACTTTCAAACGCCAAAATATTGGTGGAAGACAAAGTGTCGGTTTAGTAATTTATGCAGTATTTTGCAATCATTATTTAATTTAATATAAAGGAAAAGAAAAAACATGAGTAAGAAAAACAAATTAAGAATTATCCCGCTCGGGGGCCTGGGCGAAGTGGGCAAGAACATGATGGCCTATGAATTTGGAGGCGACATCATCGTCGTGGATGCGGGCATTATGTTCCCGGATAACGACATGCTCGGGGTGGATTACATCATCCCCGATTTTGAGTATTTAACCAAAAGGGCAAATCAGGTGCGCGGGCTGGTTATTACGCATGGCCACGAAGACCATATTGGCGCCGTTCAACACTTTATCGAAAAGATCAATGTGCCAATTTACGCCACTCCGCTCACGCGCGGATTGATCGAAGGCAAGTTGTTCAGAAACAATGCCCAGCACAAGGCGCATTTCAAAACCATTCAAGCCGGCGAATCTTCCAACATCGGTCAATTCAAAGTGGAATATTTCCATGTCAGCCACTCCATCCCCGATGCAGTCGCACTTGGCATTACCACACCAGCGGGTTTGGTCGTACACATGAGCGATTTCAAATTTGACCACACCCCCGTGGATGGCTGGCCGACAGATTTTGCAAAACTGGCAGAGTTCGCCACACGCGGCGTGGACCTGCTGCTCTCCGATTCAACCAACGCTGAACGCCCAGGCTGGACTCCGTCCGAGTCGATCATTGGCCCCGCCTTCGATAAAGTATTTGCAGAAGCAAAAGGCCGCATCATTATCGCCACATTTGCCTCGCTGATCTCCCGTGTGCAACAGGTTGCAGACGCCGCCATAAAAAGCGGACGCAAGATGGCAATCGCAGGCCCGAGCATGGTGGATAACGTTAAGATCGCGCGTAAAATGAAATACTTGGAAATTCCAGATGATCTCATTGTGCCGATCGAGCAAGCCTTGAATATGCAGGATCATAAAGTGGTCATCATGTGTACTGGCTCACAAGGCGAACCATCCTCCATTGTCGGCAGGCTTTCGGCAGGCACGAATCGTCAATTTGATC
Source organism: Anaerolineales bacterium (assembly GCA_031412935.1). Lineage (GTDB taxonomy): Bacteria > Chloroflexota > Anaerolineae > Anaerolineales > Villigracilaceae > Villigracilis. The sequence continues at coordinate 1,764 of JANODZ010000063.1, read as the reverse complement.
TCAAGCCCAATGATACCGTCGTGCTTTCCTCGCATCCCATTCCCGGCAACGAAGAAGGCATCAGCAAAACCGTCAATCGCATCCTGCGCCGCGGCGCCAACGTGATCGATGACCGTGTTGCGCCCATCCATGTTTCAGGCCACGCCGCGCAGGAAGAACAAAAACTGCTGATCAACCTGGTGCGCCCCAAACATTTTATGCCGATTCATGGTGAATTACGAATGCTAAAGCGCCACGCCCAACTAGCAGTTGAAGTGGGTGTTGAAGCGCAAAATACCATCGTCGTTGAAAACGGACAGGTCGTAGAGTTGATCGGCAACAAGATCCAACTGGGAGAACGCATCCCCGGCGGTTATGTGTTTGTGGACGGTGAATCAATAGGCGATATTGATCACGATATTATGAAGGAACGCGGCCAGCTGGCACGTAATGGCATCCTGCTGATCGACATTAGTTTGGATAAACATTCTGGTAAATTGCTGCACGAGCCTGAGATCCTGACGCGCGGGTTTGTCTCCCCCGAAGAAGCAGAAACGCTTCTGCCCGAAGTCCGCAAGCGCGTGATGCAGGCCAATGCGCAAAAGGTGTCCGACGACAATTACTTCCGCGATCTGTCGACACGCATCGCCAATACCGCGCAGACCAATCTGCCGCGTGAGGTTGCGCTGAACTACAACAGCTTCGTCGGCGATTTGACCGTTCGCTATCTGGATTTCCAGACCCTGCAGGACCCGGCACTGCCGGTCATACCACCGTATCGGCTGGCGCCGCAGATCGCGTTCAACGCGCACCCCAACCGCTGGAAGGGGCTGGAATTCAATGCCGTGGGTGAATTCACCGATTTCCAGCACCCGACACTGGTGAACGGACAGCGCCTGCTGTTCTACCCGACTGTTTCGATGCCGTTTACGGCACCTTACGGCTTTGTCACGCCTAAAGTCGGATTTCACGCCACCCGCTACCAGTTGACGGCCAATGAAGGCAACCTCGATAGCGGTACCCGCACCGTACCTATCGTCAGCGTCGATAGCGGGCTCTCGTTCGAGCGCTCGCTCAGGCTATGGGGCGAATCGGTCACGCAGACGCTGGAGCCACGGTTGTTCTTCCTGTACGTACCGTTCCGCGATCAAAGCCGACTGCCGACCTTTTCGACGGCGGTGACGGACTTCAGTTTCGCGCAGATTTTTAACGAGAATCTTTTCGTCGGTGGCGACCGCGTGTCCGACGCGAAGCAAATGACAGCGGCGGTCACCACGCGATTCATCGAGGATCTCACCGGCATCGAACGCCTTCGCGCCGCCATCGGCCAGCGCTACTATTTCACGCCGCAACGAGTGACGCTGCCGGACAACATCGCGGGCTCCGGCACATCGCAACAGGGCAGCCTCAGCCGCTCGGATTTACTGGTCGGCCTGTCGGGGCAGTTGTCGGACTCATGGTTTCTGGACTCCGGCTTCCAGTACTCCACTTCGAAGCGGGAGTTCCAGCGCACCAATATCGCCGCCCGCTACAACGCAGACAATGGCCGTATTCTCAATTTCAGCTACCGATTCACCCGGGATTCACTGAAGCAGGTCGATATTTCGGCGCAATGGCCCTTTGGCAAGACCGCCCCGGGATGGACCCTGCTGGCCCGCTCCAACTACTCCATTCAGGACAAGCGCCTCATCGAGGGCCTGCTGGGCGTCGAGTATAATCAGGGCTGCTGGGAATTCAGGCTGGTGGCGCATCGATTCACGACCGGGACCCAGCAATATTCAAACT
>JANODZ010000062.1:0-1818 GCA_031412935.1 Anaerolineales bacterium | reverse complement strand
CTGATAAAAGATGATGTATCCGCCAATGCCAAATCACACATGGGTAATCCAAAAGAAATGTTATGCTGCCGCTTTATTTTCAGAAACGAAAAATCAGTACGATCGCAACCACTTCAGCAGTGATTTATGGATTGTATTTTTTAACTAATTCGTCGTTTCAAGACAGCGCACTTCCGTCGAAGCAATTTACTCGTCGAGTTGTAGGTTGCTTCGGTGAGAACTCCTTCGCAATGAAGTTACTCATCCTTCTGCAAGATCATCACTCGATAAGCTTCGGCATACTCGAGGCCTTTTTCTTTGCCTTCCTCTTTTCCCCAATCGCGCATCCATTTATCTACTTCGTGTGTATCCACCTGGCTCACATGTTTCTTCAGCGCTTCGATCTTTATATCGATGGTTTCGCTGATATCGATCCAGGTATCGGATTTGTCGGACCCGTGAACATATAACCGCTTAACGTTGTGCGGTTCATACCCGGCTTCAAGCAGGTCGGTGAACATGAGCCTTGTCCCGGCTGACGGGAAGACCGCTTCACAGGCGGCTTGTGCAGCGGCGCGATGATCGGGATGATTAACATACTCATTATTATAAAACCATGCTTCGGGATTGCCGCATAAAACTACATCGGGCTTATATTGACGAATGACTCGCGTTAATTCCTTTCGCAAGGCAAGCGATGGTTCCAACTCACCGTCGGGGTAACGCAGAAAAACCGTCTGCTTGACACCAATGATTTCGTTGGCTGCCAGCTGCTCAGTCTCACGCAAATGCGCCAGGTCAACTTTATAGCCCGCGCCTTTGGTCACATCATTCGATCCTGAGTCGCCGCTGGTGATTAGAACAGAGATGACTTCACAGCCTGCCCTGGCCCATTTTGCAAGCGTGCCTGCTATGGAAAATTCCTGATCATCCGGGTGGGCTTGAACGGACAATGCAATTTTTGGAAGGTATTCTTTTTCGGTGGACATGGCAACGATTTTACCCCAAACACACATAGAGTCTTTAGAGAGTGTTTCTTAAGTCCGAATATTGTACGAGGAAAGAGCATTAACCACAGAGAACACGGAGTCCACAGAGGTTTAAATGGTTTTTCTCAGTGATCTTCCCTGGCACCGCCCGCCAGGGAAGGTGTGTGATCTCTGTGGTAAAAAAACCTTTAAGAAACTGTCTCTTAGAATCGAGAGAGCCGGGCTCGCCTAGCCCGGCTCTCTTTCAACAAGGAGGAGAAGAGAAATCACCTTACGCGTGTAACTTTATCACTGACAGCCAAATACTACTTGACGCCAACCCTACGTTTATCCAATGATTGCACAACGGCTAACATTATTGTAAGGAGCTAAAGAGCTAAACGAGATTCAACCAATATATTTGAGGTGCTATGCGGAAAATTTGACTTATGAAAGTTTAGAGTACAATCCCTTTATCTTATTCTGGAGAATAAATATGACTATCGTGCTCGACGGCTCGTCCCTTACAGTTGAAAAACTTGTTGCAATAGCACGTTTCAACGAGAAAATTGAATTAGCCTCCGAAGCATTGGAGCGGATTAAAGTCTGCCGCGCCATGCTCGAGGATAAGCTCGCCAAGAAAGAAGTTATGTATGGCACGAATACAGGCATTGGGGAATTTTCAGAGACGATGCTGAACGATGAGCAGGTAAAGGATTTTCAAAAATATTTGATCTACAACCACGCAGCAGGGATTGGCGACCCGGCCCCGATCGAACATGTCCGCGCAGCGTTGGCGGGACGCATCAACGTTCACGCGCACGGGAATTCTGGCTGCCGACCCGAGATCACATTGACCTACGTTGAGATG
>JANODZ010000061.1:0-3040 GCA_031412935.1 Anaerolineales bacterium | reverse complement strand
GCCGTCTACATCGGTAAAGTGTGCGCCTTTGGCTTCCTTGGCAAAGATCGGAAATGAACCCGCCCAGCGGATCATCCATAACATTGGCACGCCGCCATGCAGAGACTTACGCGCGCGCTGATAGAGTTCGTGGGACTTTGGATGATTTTTATGGAAGAGCTGTTCTTCTTGTTGAAGCAGGGATTCGAGGTGTGTGCGGTTTAGGGGTTGTGTCATGATTTTACATTTTCCTATGGCAGACTCAACTCTGCCAAAATTCCTTCCACTTCATCCAAAAAACCTTGAAATTCGATTGCGCGTTTACCTTCCGCACTAAAATCATGTTCTTCGGGGGCTGTTTGGGTGTGCCTATGCCAACGACCGTCCATTTCATCGCGCGCAAACAACCTGTTTCCATTGTGAATCAAAACAAGATTTGTAGTCTTAAATCGGTCGTTTCGATAAACTTGCACAAATAAATCCGGGGAAATATATAAACGCGCTTTTATAATGCTCAAGGTCTGGTCAAGTATTTCCATGCGAACAAAATACTTGCGGCGTTTTAATTCCCTCTGCAAGCCATTAGCCAGACCTGGAACATTCATGTTTTTTTACTCAATGGTTTGAGCATTTTGATCTCGTCCTGCATGTCTTCAATGCCTGTTACAGCGAGTTCCCAATCAAAGTAATCCTGCTCTGCAGTAGAATTCAGCCTCGCCTCCAGCATTTTATTACGAAATACATCAAACGTCTCTTTATATTTTCCCTGAAATTGGCGCGACATGCTTTGGTACTTGATGAGGTTCTTTTGCGCTTTTTCAAGCAGTAATTCTGCAATTGCCTGTTCCGGCTTGCGGTTGGGAAATAATCGTTTTGCACAGGATTCAAGAGTATTGAGTGTCATGGTTGCCTCTGGTAAAAATTGTACCCTTTGGGAGTAAATGCGTACACAAGTTGACAGGGTTACACGCCTACTTAATAACATCCTTCAACGCATCACCAAATACTTTCAAGCCATCGTTGATCTGCTGACTTGTCACATTTAACGGCGGGATCCAGCGGATGGTATTATCGTGGGTTCCGCAGGAAAGCAGAAGCAGATTATTTTCCTCCGCCGCGTGGATAATTTCCTTCACCAGCGGTTTGGCTTTCTGCGGATTTTTATCCACGATGAATTCAGTGCCGATCATCAAACCTTTGCCGCGCACATCGCCAATTTGCGGATATTCCTCCTGCAATTTGTGCAAGCCGGTCATTAATTGAATGCCGCGATCGTTTGCGTTTTCCAACATCTTCTCATCACGCATGGCTTTGATCGTTGCCACACCTGCGGCACATGCAACTGCATTTCCGCCATAGGTCCCGCCTATGGAACCGACATCAAGCTTCTTCATAATATCGGCGCGTGTGAAGACGGCTGAAAGCGGCAGGCCGGAGGCAATGCCTTTCGCGGCGGCGATGATATCGGGTACAACGCCAAAATGTTCAAGAGCGAACCATTTGCCCGTGCGGCCAAATCCTGATTGCACTTCATCAAAGATAAGCAGCATGCCATGTTTATCGCAAATCTCACGCAAGCCCTTCATGAATGAAACTGGCGGGACAATATAGCCGCCTTCCCCTAAAACGGATTCGATCAAGACTGCGGCAGTATCCTTCGGTGCAGTCTGCGAGGCAAGCAGGTATTCGAGTTGTTCCAATGCGTACTGGGAGGCTTTTTCTTCGGTCATGCCCATGCGAAATGCGTATGGGAATGGCGACACGTAGATACCCGAAGGCAATGGGCCAAAGCCGGTACGGTATCCGATTTTGGATGTAGTCAATGCCATGGTTTGTGCAGTGCGGCCGTGAAACGAACCATTGAAGACGATGATATTTTGTCTGCCTGTTGCGGCACGCGCGATCTTGACAGCGTTCTCAAGCGCTTCTGCGCCTGAATTGGCAAAGTAGAATGAGTCGAGCGTAGGCGGGACAATTTTGCGAAGTTCTTCGATCAACTGCAGCATTGGCTTATGAATCACGATGTTCGCCTGAGCATGCAGGAACGAGCCGGCCTGTTCACGAATCGCCTCGACAACTTTAGGATGACAATGACCCGTGTTGGTCACGCCGATGCCGCTGGTGAAATCAAGCAGTTTTTTGCCGTCATCGGTGTAGATATATGATCCTTCGGCCCGGTCTGCAACGAAGTTGAAGATGCGGCTCCAGGCAGGGGTGACGTGAGGGAAGTTATCGGTGTAGAGTGTGTTTTCTGACATGGTGTACCTTTGGGAAAGTAAATGGCAATTACCAATTACTAATTTTTACGCCGGCAAATACTCAGCAGCCCACTCAATATCATGCTTCTTCAAGGTCTCGCGCGTCGGCACGCCTTCGGGAGTCCAACCTGCCAGCTTGTAATATGTATTGAGAGCAGAATCAAATTCCTCGTGAGTCAGCGCGAAGCCCGCGGTTGGGCCCGTCCCTTTCAAGGCTTTGAAAAATTTCTTTGGCAGTTGATCATCCTTGCGTCCGAATCCTTCGCGGGCATTGAAAGTCCGGAAGAGATCGAGACGGCGGCGGCCAACTTCCATGATCTCTTCCACCGTCAGATCCCAACCCGTGACGGAATTGATCATCGTGACCGTGTCTTTCGCATCATAAAGAGTCCAAGTGGGGCCGTAAACGAATTGACAGAGCTCAGCTGAATCGGTCATCGAATAAAAGACTTCAGTCTCATATGCAAAGCGGATCTTTTCATCAGTCAGGCTGTACGCCGGCTGTGGCTGACTCAGCCCAATTTGCTTCAGTCGATCAAGGTTAAAGTCGCCAACACCTTCCTCGTAATATGGATCATGCTCGCTGGATTGATGATCCGCGCCGAAAGGATTGACCGCGTAAATTAACGCCAGGCTGCGTTTGGCTTGCGGCATGTGCGCAGGAGCCTCAGCGCCTTTGACTGTGATCAAAAATTCATCAGAACCTTTGCCCCAGACTTTCGCGGCGCGCTCAGAACCCATGCCAAGAATCTTACCGAATTCGCCTTCCCCCTTCACCATCATATACAAAGCCTTGATCATCG
>JANODZ010000060.1:0-2509 GCA_031412935.1 Anaerolineales bacterium | reverse complement strand
AGGCTTATGCCGACAAGGCTCCCGCCGCGGCATAATGTTGCGAGACGCGGTCTCGCTAAAAATAAAAATCTATCCCTAATAGGGAATCTAGGAGTACTAAACAATGTCTGAAAAGCTCGATAAAATCGTGGAAGAACTTTCCACACTCTCAGTCCTCGATGCGGCTGAATTGGTCAAGAAATTGGAAGAGAAGTGGGGCGTTTCTGCTGCCGCTCCTGTAGCCATGGCTGTTGCCGGTGCCGCTGTCGCCGCTGAGCCCGTTGAAGAGAAGACCGAGTTCGATGTGGTCATCAAGGATCCTGGCGCCAAGAAAATTGACGTCATCAAAGTGATCCGCCAGTTGACCAGCCTCGGCCTCGGCGAAGCCAAAACCCTCGCTGAAACCGCTGGCGGCAAGGTTCTTTCCGCAGTCGGGAAAGATGCCGCTGCAGACGCCAAGAAGAAGCTTGAAGAAGCTGGCGCCGTCATCGTCGTCGAATAAGTAATATCAGTTATAAAATAAAGAACGGCTCGCAAGAGCCGTTCTTTGCATTTAAGTAAGCTGCTTAGTACTAATATCCTATGTCTGCGGGTTGACTCCCTCACAAATATTACCTATAATTCTGTTATCTGGTCTGACCACCATACCACAGGAAACTTGATGAAAATTCAACCAATCGTCCACAAAACTTTAGCAGAAGCAGTTGCAGGTAAGCTGGCCGCATCCCTTCTCGATCAAAGCCTCCAGCCAGGTACTCAATTACCGCCGGAGCGAGAATTGATTACCCGTTTTGGCATTAGCCGCACCACTTTACGCGAAGCGCTTAAAACTCTCGAGAAAAACAGGTTGGTCGAGTCACGGAAAAATGTAGGCTGGTTTGCCCTGCAAGTGGACGAGTCGAATATGACTCAGGCGCGAGAAATGGCTGGGCCAACGCGCCAGACTGAACGTCTGACAAAAAATGAACCCCCGACGGGACCAATTCGTTTGCCAATCACAATGGAAAAACCGATTCACATCCCAAATTTGAGCAAGGATCGACTCGGTACATTTGAGTTTATTTCGTGGTGGGATCGTGAAAAGGTAACGAATGCGAAGGTGATGGTGATCGGCGCTGGGGCGCTGGGAAATGAAGTGATCAAGAATCTCGCATTGATGGGAATTGGTCATATCTTTATTGTTGACTTTGACAAGATCGAAGCCGCCAACTTAAGTCGTTCTGTATTGTTTCGGGAAGCTGATAATAATCGCAGCAAAGCCGAGATCGCGGCCGCGCGTGCGAAATCGATCAACCCGGACGTACACGTGCAATATCTTAATGGCGACGTAACCACAAAACTCGGTCTTGGAATTTTCCGTCGCATGGATTTGGTGATTGGGTGTCTTGATAATCGTGAAGCACGACTCGCCGTAAATCGTTTTTGTTATTGGATGAACAAGCCCTGGGTCGATGGCGCGATCCAGGAATTGCTTGGGTTGGTACGAACCTTTGTGCCGGGGCAGGGAGCCTGTTATGAGTGCACGCTCACTGAACAGGCCTTGAGAGATTTGTCGATCCGATATTCCTGCCCTTTGTTGGCGCGTCAAAATATTTTACTGGGCAAGGTGCCGACGACTCCAACCATTGCTTCTATTATTGGCGCGATGCAGTCACAGGAAGCTTTGAAGTTGATCAATAATATGCCGATCGAACCCGGCAAGGTAACTCATTTTAATGGAATGGTCAACGAAATGCATACCACCGCATACTCGCCGCGCGATGATTGTGAATCGCACTGGACCTATGGTGATGTGACTGAACTACCGGCACGTGCTGAACGGACGACGCTCGATGACCTCCTGCGTATTGCCTGCGCAGATCTTGGTTTGAATGCTGTGATCGAACTGGATCAGGAATTGGTGACGAAACTTGAATGCAAGAATTGTCATACCGTGGAAGAAACTTTAAAACCATTGAGCGAGGTAACTTACGAATCGGGCCATTGCCCGACCTGCGGTGTTTTGCGCGAAGTTAGCATGACGCATATGATTACGGGAGAAGAATCATTTTTACACCGCACCCTGGCCAGCGTAGGCGTGCCGCCCTTGCATATTATCCGTGCGCATAATGGTGTTGAATATCGTTTTTATGAATTAAGCGCCGACTTGCCGGACAGCCTGCATTTTCGAGATTTTGAGTCAACCATCAAGTTGGAGGGTAAAAAACAATCCTATATTCGAATTAAGGACAAAATTCAAGTAAAAATTAAAAAAGACGCAGCTGTCTTGAAAGTGAGTGGTGGCCGTGTCCGTTTACGAGGCTAGTCGAGATTTATCGGAACTTATTATGACCAATCCAACAGCCACGATGAGCAACTATTATTCTCCCGCAACCCCCCGCCCAGGTTTTTTAAGAAAACTGGTCGTCACATTTTTATTTGTGCTTGGTATTGCTGGATTTATGGCATTAATACATGTGTATCAAAAAAACGTATCCTCGTTTTGGATGATGGTCTTTGCGATCCTGGGCATTGGTCTTGCTTGCGGTGG
>JANODZ010000059.1:0-1864 GCA_031412935.1 Anaerolineales bacterium | reverse complement strand
GAACCCGACCGCTTTGAGCATGGCGCGCGCGGGTGCGCGATTGGGTCCTGTGGTAATTGCATGGCTGTTCTTTTTTAGGTCGGTCATCAACTTCTCCAAAATTTTATATTGGCATAAAAAAAGAGCCGCCCATGGTTAGGGCGGCTCTTCGTACTTACTCAGTGATTTACTTTACTCTCACCGCTGCCATCCTAACCGAAAATTGATCCTTAATAATAAGGACTACAATAAGGACGACTACAATAAGGGAGAGGCTAAACATATATGGATTCATGGGCGTGTGATTTCGCACGATTATAGGCGGAAATGGGAATAAGTCAAGGAATTTAGAAGGTTTGGAGAAAGTAAAAAAGCATACTAATCCCTTAAGATTTTCCACTTCCTTTGATGAAGTACATTAGTAATGAATCTGCAAGAAACCCGTTGACGCCTTCCCCTTGGAAGTATAATCATCCTCTATGTCCATCCTGACGGGTAAACACATCCTGCTCGGCGTAACGGGCTCTATTGCCGCCTATAAAGCCGCTGACCTGGCTTCGAAGCTGGCACAGGCTGGCGCGCAGGTGGATGTGATCTTAACTGGCGCGGGAGAAAAATTCGTCACACCACTCACCTTCCAATCTGTAACAGGCCGCCGTGCTTATACCGACCAGGACCTCTGGGGCAATGAAGCGCATGTTCTGCATGTCGGCCTCGGCAAAACAGCGGACTTGCTCGTCATCGCGCCATGCACAGCGGATACAATTGCAAAACTCGCGCATGGCATTGCCAATAATCTATTGACGGTCACGGCGCTGGCGGCTCAATGTCCGCTGTTGGTTGCGCCGGCAATGGACGGCGGCATGTTCGATCACCCAGCCACGCAGGAAAATCTTGCGAAACTAAAGCAACGCGGCGCGATTATTGTCGGGCCGGCGGAAGGTCATCTTGCATCGGGGGTGACAGGTGTGGGCCGTATGCTTGAGCCGGCGGAGATCATCGGTTACATTCGGATCGTGCTTGGTAAAAAAGGAATGCTGGCTGGGAAAAAGATTGTCGTCAGCGCGGGCGGGACCCAGGAAGCGCTCGACCCGGTGCGGGTTATCACCAATCATTCCTCCGGCAAACAAGGCTATGCGATCGCGCAAGCCGCGCTCGATTCTGGCGCGGACGTTTGCCTGATCACTGCTCCGACAGCATTGACTCCGCCTATAGGCGCGCGCGTGGTAAAAGTTAACAGCGCGCAGGAAATGCTGGATGCTGTGCTGGCAGAGTCAGCCGATGCGCTGATCATGGCGGCGGCCGTGGCAGATTTTACACCGAAGACAACTGCCAGGGATAAAATAAAGAAACGCGATGGCATTCCGCGGATCGAACTGACAGCCGCGCCGGATATTCTTAAAACCATATCAACCTCACAGTCAAGTAAGAAGCGCTTTCTCGTCACTGTGGGATTCGCGGCAGAGAGTCGCGACCTGCTTGAGAATGCATCTGAAAAATTAAAGTCGAAACATTTGGATCTGATCGTTGCCAATAATATTTCTGCAAAAGACTCGGGTTTCGCCGTGGAGACGAATCGGGTCACGTTATTGTTCGCGAATGGAACAAAGGAAATTTATCCGCTGTTGAGTAAAACGGAAGTGGCGGAAAAAATCATTGAACATACATCAAACTTGTTGGAGTGATCATGCGCGTTTTGGTACTTTCTGATATTCATGCAAACTACACCGCCCTCGAAGCCGTTTTGAAAGATGCCGGCCCGGTGGATGAAACCTGGTGCCTTGGCGACCTTGTGGGGTATGGCCCCGACCCCAATGCGGTCGTCGAGGAAGTAAGCGGGATCGCGAATTTAACCTGCCTGCTCGGAAATCATGATGTGGCTGTC